>NZ_JBHRWK010000021.1:0-133919 GCF_042647925.1 Amycolatopsis speibonae | reverse complement strand
AATCTGACCCTGCTCTGCGGTTTTCATCACCGGCTGATCCACCACGGCGACTGGCAAGTCCGCATGGCAGCCGACGGGCTACCGGAGTTCATCCCGCCCCAGTATCTGGACCCGCTCCGAAGATCCCGGCGCAACACCCTCCAACGCGCCTGAACCACCGCATGCCCGAGGAGCCCGCCAGCCACACCGGCGACGGGCCCCTCGTCATGCCCGCGGCTAGATGAGCCGGTTGTACGAACCCCGGAAGTCGAAAAAGGTCAAGCCTTCATATCGCGCGTGGGACCGGATCTCGCCCGCAGTCCACGCGTGGTCGCTGTAGTCGTCCAGCACGGCACCACCATGCTCAAGAAGGGTCAGGACCAGCCGCCGCAGCTGCTCGGTTCCGTCGACCCGACCGGACACTTCGATCTCTATCGCCCAGTCCGGACGGTGACCGATCGCGGGGATCAGGCGCTTGTCGGCTTCCTGTTCCCAGCCCGGATAGAGAATGCCGTCCTCGGTCTCCAGCCAGCAGTACAGCACGTCCTCCACCAGCCAGGGCGCGTTCTGACCTGGCGAAAGCGCATCAAGCACGGCGACGGTGCCGAGCTGGTCCAAGCGGGGGAACACGAATACCGATCGCATACCCGGAAGCCTGACACCACTTGCCACTCACGACCACCCCGACCAGCGCGAACCCCTGCCCCCGCCACCTGCCGGACACATCACCTTGACTCCCGTCGAACAGCACCGGAGAGTGAGCGGGAACCCACGCGACGGCAGAGGGAGGAACCCGGTGAGAGTCCGGGGCGGTCCCGCCACTGTCACCCTCAGAGGCAAACCGAGGGGAAGCCAGGAACTCCGGCCGTCGCGACCGCACGACCCGGGGCGCGGACACCCCGAGTGAGGACTGCCGTGATCCTGCTTCTGTCCACATCGGACACCGACCTGCTCAGCGCACGGGCCAGCGAAGTCGACTACCGGCTCGCCAACCCCGCCCGGCTCGACCTCGCCGAACTGCCCGCCCTGCTCGACGGCGTCCAGATCGTCGTCGTCCGGATCCTCGGGTCCGAGCGCAGCTGGCAGGAGGGGCTCGACACGGTCCGCGCGAGCGGCGCGCACGTGGTGGTCCTCGGCGGTGAGCAGACACCGGACGCGCAGCTCATGAAGCTGTCCACGGTCCCGGCGGGCACCGCGGCGGAGGCCCACGCGTACCTCGCGCAGGGCGGCCCCGTGAACCTCACCCAACTGCACCGCTTCCTGAGCGACACGCTCCTGCTCACCGGTGACGGTTTCGAGCCGCCCGCCGTGCAGCCGCTGTGGGGGGTCCTCCAGCGGGAGAGCACCCGCCAAGAGGGTCCGGTCATCGCGATCCTCTACTACCGCGCGCATCACCTGTCCGGTAACACCGAGTTCGTCCACTCCCTCTCCGACGCGATCGAGGACGCCGGGGGACGTGCGCTCCCGATCCACTGCGCCTCCCTGCGCACCCGCGAGCCGGAGATGATGGCCGAGCTGGGCAAGGCCGACGCGCTCCTGGTCACCGTGCTGGCCGCCGGGGGCACCCGGCCTTCCGAGGTCGGCGCCGGCGGGGACGACGAGGCGTGGGACGTCTCCGAGATGGCCGCGCTCGACATCCCGATCCTCCAGGCCCTCTGTCTCACCAGCGACCGCGAGACCTGGTCCGCCAACGACGACGGGCTCTCCCCGCTCGACGCGGGCAACCAGATGGCCGTCCCGGAGTTCGACGGCCGCCTCATCACCGTCCCGTTCTCGTTCAAGGAGATCGACGACGACGGCCTCCCCAAGTACGTGCCGGACGCCGAGCGCGCCTCGCGAGTCGCCAAGATCGCGCTCGCCCACGCCCGGTTGCGGCACACGCCGCCGCCGGAGCGCCGCATCGCGCTGATGCTGTCCGCGTACCCGACGAAGCACTCTCGCGTCGGAAACGCCGTCGGCCTCGACACGCCCGCGTCCGCGATCGAGCTGCTGCGCCGCATGCGCGACCGGGGCTACGACCTCGGCGAGGACCCGTTCCCCGGCGTCGAACCCACCGGCACCGACCAGCCGGACGGCGACGCCCTGATCCACGCGCTCATCGCCGCGGGCGGCCAGGATCCGGAGTGGCTCACCGAGGAACAGCTCTCCGGCAACCCGATCCGCGTCCCCGCCGACAAGTATCGCGAGTGGTTCGCCGAGCTGCCCGCGGAACTCCGCGAGGGCATGGAGGAGCACTGGGGCCCCGCGCCGGGCGAACTTTACGTCGACAACGGAGACATCGTCCTCGCGTCCCTGCAGTCCGGCAACGTCATCCTGATGATCCAGCCGCCGCGCGGGTTCGGCGAGAACCCCGTCGCGATCTACCACAACCCGGATCTCCCGCCGAGCCATCACTACCTCGCCGCGTACCGCTGGCTGGAGGAGGAGTTCGGCGCGCACGCCGTCGTCCACCTCGGCAAACACGGTTCGCTGGAATGGCTTCCCGGCAAGACCGCGGGTCTCTCGGACTCCTGCGCGCCGGACGCCGTCCTCGGCAACCTGCCGCTGATCTACCCGTTCCTGATCAACGACCCCGGCGAGGGCGCGCAGGCGAAACGGCGCGCGCACGCCACGATCGTCGACCACCTGATCCCGCCGATGGCCCGCGCCGAGAGCTACGGCGACATGGCTCGCCTGGAACAGCTGCTCGACGAGCACGCCAACATCGCCGCGATGGACCCGGCGAAGCTGCCCGCGGTCCGCGCGCAGATCTGGACGCTGATCCAGGCCGCGAAGCTGGACCACGACCTCGGTGTCGAGGAACGTCCGCACGACGCGGAGTTCGACGACTTCCTGCTGCACATCGACGGCTGGCTGTGCGAGGTCAAGGACGCCCAGATCCGCGACGGGCTGCACATCCTCGGCGCCGCGCCGGAAGGCGAGGCGCGCGTCAACCTCGTACTCGCGATGCTGCGCGCCCAGCAGATGTGGGGCGGCAAACAGGGCGCCGTCCCCGGTCTGCGTTCCGCGTTGGGCCTCAAGGAGAACAGCGACGCGCCACTGTCCGAAGTGGACGCCATCGAACAGAAGGCCCGCTCGCTCGTCGTGGCGATGGAAGCCCGCGACTGGTCGCCCGCCGCCGTCGCCGAGGTCGTCGCCGAAGTGCCGGAACACCAGGAGGTCGCGCGCGTGCTGACCTTCGCCGCCACCGAGATCGTGCCGCGCCTGGCGGGCACCGGCGCCGAGATCGACGCCGTGCTCCACGCGCTCGACGGCGGCTACATCCCGGCGGGCCCCAGCGGTTCTCCCCTGCGCGGCCTGATCAACGTGCTGCCGACCGGCCGCAACTTCTACACCGTCGACCCGAAGGCCATCCCGAGCCGCCTCGCGTGGGAGACCGGGCAGGCACTCGCCGACTCGCTTCTCCGCCGCTACAAGGAGGACACCGGCGACTGGCCGCGTTCGGTCGGCCTCTCGGTCTGGGGCACGTCGGCCATGCGCACCTCGGGTGACGACGCCGCGGAAGTCCTGGCGCTGCTGGGGGTCCAGCCGGTCTGGGACGAGGCGTCGCGGCGGGTCACCGGGATCGAGGCCATCTCCCTCGCCGAGCTCGGGCGTCCGCGTGTCGACGTCACCGTGCGGATCAGCGGTTTCTTCCGCGACGCCTTCCCGCATGTGATCACGCTGCTGGACGACGCCGTGCGCCTCGTCGCGAACCTGGACGAACCCGACGAGCAGAACTTCGTGCGCGCCCACACCCGCGCGGATCTGGCCGCGCACGGCGACGAACGCCGTGCCACCACGAGGATCTTCGGTTCCAAGCCCGGCGCGTACGGCGCGGGCCTGCTGCCGTTGATGGATTCCGGGAACTGGCGTGACGACAAGGATCTCGCCGAGGTCTACGCGGTCTGGGGCGGGTTCGCCTACGGCCGCGGGCTCGACGGCAGGCCGGCGCGCGAGGACATGGAGAACTCGTACAAGCGGATCGTGGTCGCGGCCAAGAACACCGACACCCGCGAGCACGACATCGCCGACTCCGACGACTACTTCCAGTACCACGGCGGGATGATCGCGACGGTCCGCGCGCTGACCGGCACCGCACCGGCGTCCTACGTCGGCGACAGCACCACCCCGGACGCGGTCCGCACCCGCACCCTCGGCGAGGAGACCGCCCGTGTCTTCCGGGCCCGTGTGGTCAATCCGCGCTGGCTGGCGGCGATGCGCAAACACGGCTACAAGGGCGCTTTCGAGCTGGCGGCGACCGTCGACTACCTCTTCGGTTTCGACGCCACCGCCGGGGTGGTCGGCGACTGGATGTACGAGAAGCTCACCGAGTCCTACGTGCTCGACGAGGTCAACCAGGAGTTCCTGCGCCAGGCCAACCCGTGGGCGTTGCGCGGCATCATCGAGCGGCTGAACGAGGCGGCCGATCGGGGGCTCTGGGCGGAGCCGGACGCCGACCTTTTGGCTCAGCTGCGCGAGGTCTACTTATCGCTGGAGGGGGACCTCGAATCCTGACGTCACCCCTTGGAGCCGCCTCATGGCACTCCCGGCGGTACCACTGTCGTATGCGCAGAACTTAGCGTGACAAGGGCGGTGGGATGACAACGATCGGGAGGACAGCGATGATCAAGCGTCTGTTGAAGGTCGTGCTTCGCCACGGTTGCTGCTCGGCGTGCACCGGTCAGGGCTGCGGCTGCTGCGACGCCTGTAAGTAGCTCAGGGGCGGACACCCGCGATATGGGTGTTCGCGCGGCGGACGTCGGCGGCGAGGGCCCCTACCTCGATCACCCGGCGTCCGGCCGCCTCCAGTGTCTCGGCGCCGACGCAGTCGACGAACACCGAAGGCTCGCGCCAGGCGAACACGACGCGCGGGATGCCGGCGTCGAGGATGAGCTGGGTGCAGCTTCGCGGATGTGACGTCCGCGAGCTACACGGCTCCAGCGACGTGTACATCGTCGCTTCCGCCAGTCTCGGGTCTCCGGGTTCGAGCTTGGCGAGAGCGGCTTCTTCGGCGTGGTTGGCCGGATCGCCGTCGCCCGAGTAGCCGGTGGAGATCACTTCGCCGTCGGCGCCGGTGATGACAGCGCCGACGCGGAAGGTCCGCGGCGGGCAGTTCTCGGCCAGTGCGATGGCTTCACGCAGTCGCAGAATGTCCACTTCGGACGGTTCCGGCGTCGCGTGGTACTCAAGCACGGCGATGTCGCCCAGCCGCGTGCTTTCGACGAGCGTGAGTCCACGCGGGAAAGCGCCCGGACCGGTGAAGCGCGGCGCGCGCGGGTCACCGACGAAGAACGGCGCGATGGCCAGGTGCAGCTCATCGACGAGCCCTTCGGTGAGGAACTGAGTGTGGATCGCGCCCCCGCCCTCGACCATCAGCCGCCGCACGCCCCGTGAGTGGAGGTCGGCCAGCATCGCGCGCAGATCCACCAGCTCGACGACGGTCGCCTTCGCGCCCGTGACGACGCCGGGCGGGGCGTAGACCAGCTTCTCCGCGTCCCCGGCTGTGAAGAACTGCGCGGCGGGATCGAGCGAGCCGCTCCGAGTGAGCGTGACCTTGACCGGCTGTTCCGGACGGCCCGCCGCGACCCGTCCGGCGACCCGCTCCGGCGAGCGGACCAGCAACCGCGGGTTGTCCGCGCGCACCGTGCTGGCGCCGACGAGGATCGCGTCCGACGCGGCGCGCAGGCCGTCCACCCGGGCCCAGTCTTCGTCGTTGGACAGCACCAGCCGGGTGTCGGTCGCGTCGTCGAGGTATCCGTCCAGCGAGACCGCGGCGGACAACAGGACGTGGGGTCGTTCGATCACGCCCGCCAGTATGCCCTCGCGAAATTCAGTCGCATCGCGGACGCGCGCGGGCTACCCTGGCCCGATGATCTTGTGAGACGAACCTGCGCCCGCATTCCACCTCCTTCGCAGGGAGTCTCATGTCTTCTTCCTTGACGTTTTCCGACGTCACCTTCACCTGGCCCGACGGCGTACCGGTGTTCGAGCGCCTTTCGCTCACCATCGGTGCCGGTCGCACCGGCCTGGTCGGCACCAACGGATCCGGGAAGTCCACGCTGCTCAGGCTGCTCGCCGGCGGCCTGCGCCCGGAGTCCGGCTCGGTCACCGCACCGGGTGAACTCGGCTACCTGCCCCAGAACCTCGTCCTCGACACCGGCCGCCGGGTCGACGACGTCCTGGGCGTCACCGCGATCCGCGCGGCGATCAGGGCTGTCGAGAGCGGCGCTGCCGCCGAAAAGCACTTCACCACCATCGGCGACAACTGGGACGTCGAGGAACGCACGCGCGCGATCCTCGACCGCCTCGGCCTGGGCGCTGTCCGCCTGGACCAGCGGGCGGGTGAGCTGTCCGGCGGCGAACTCACGCTGCTCGGGCTGGCCGCCCTGCTCCTGCGCCGTCCCGCCGCGCTGCTGCTCGACGAGCCGACGAACAACCTCGACCTGCGGGCACGCGAACTCGTGCACCGCGAAGTGGCGGGCTGGGGCGGGCTCCTCGTGGTGGTCTCGCACGATCGCGAGCTGCTTCAGCTGGTCGACCGGATCGCCGAGGTCCGCGACCGCGAGGTCACCCTGTACGGCGGGAATCTAGCGGACTACGAACACGCCGTCGAGGTCGCCCAGGAGGCCGCTCGGCGGCATCTGCGCGCGGCGGAATCCGACGTCAAGCGCCAGAAGCGGGAGCTGATCGAAGCCGGGATCAAACTCGCCCGGCGGGCCCGCTACGGCCAGAAGATGTGGGACCAGAAGCGGGAACCCAAGGTGCGGATGCGCAAACGCCAGGAGGACGCGCAGATCGCCGCGGGCAAGCACCGGAACCTGCACACCGACAGGCTGGAGGACGCTGTCGAAGCGCTCAAGGCCGCCGAGGAACTGGTGCGCGAGGACGCCGAGATCCGCGTCGAACTGCCGGAAACCACGGTCCCGCGGGGAACGGACGTGCTTCGGATCGACGCCGTGCCCCGGTTCGGCCCAGCGGTGAACCTGCACGTCATGGGCCCCGAGCGGATCGCGCTCGTCGGCCCGAACGGTTCGGGGAAGACCACCCTGCTCCGCACGATCACCGGCGAACTCCCGCCGAAGTCCGGCGAAGTAGGGCTGTTCGTGCCCGCCAGGCTGCTCCCCCAGCGGCTCGACATCCTCGACGACGCGCTGTCCATTGTGGACAACGTGCGCCTGGTCGCGCCGTCGCTCACGGACAACGAGATCCGCACGAGGCTGGCGCGGTTCCTGTTCCGGGGAACGACGGCGGACCGGGAAGTGGCGTCGCTGTCCGGCGGGGAACGGTTCCGGGCGGCGCTGGCGACGCTGCTGCTGACCGAACCCACGCCGCGACTGCTGCTGCTCGACGAGCCGACGAACAACCTCGACCTGGCGAGCGTGCGGCGGCTCACCGAGGCGTTGCTGGCCTACCGGGGCGCGCTGATCGTGGCGAGCCACGACCGGCCGTTCCTGAAGGACATCGGCATCACCAGGTGGTGGGAGATCTAGGCGTCGAAGTCCACCGTCACCGCGTCGGACACCGGCACCGACTGGCAGGTGAGCACGAAACCGGCGTCGACCTCGGCCTTCTCCAAGGCGAAGTTGCGCCGCATGTCCACCTTGCCGTCGCAGATCTTCGCCCGGCAGGTGCCGCACACCCCGCCCTTGCAGGCGAACGGCAGGTCCGGGCGGTACTTCTGCGCGCCGTCGAGCACCGAGGAGCCGCGCGGCAGCGTCATCGTCGTCGACCGGCCGTCGAGGACCAGCGTGACCTCGCTGGACGAACCCACGACGGCCGGATCGACATGGCGCACCGGCTCCGGCGGAGTGTCCACATAGAACAGTTCCTGGTGGATCTTCTCGTCGGCGACGTCCAGGGAAAGAAGGAGTTCCTGCGCGCCGGTCACCATCTCGAACGGCCCGCACAGCCACCAGTGCGCGACGTCCTCGACCGGGATCAGCACGGTGCACAGGCGCCGCAGCTTCTCCACGTCGAGCCGTCCGGTGAACAGTTCGGCCTCGCGCGGCTCGCGGGAGAGCACGTGGACGAGTTCGAGCCGCGCGGGGTGACGGTCCTTCAGGTCCGCGAGGTCGTCGGCGAACATGACGGTGTCCGTGCGACGGTTGCCGTACAGCACGGTCACCGTCGCGTCGGAGTCGCTGAGCAGCGAGGACGCGATCGACAGCACCGGCGTGATCCCGGACCCGGCCGCGATCAGCACGTGGTGCCCGGCGGCTTCCAGATCGGGGCTGAAGTTGCCGGTGGGCGGCGCGACTTCGATCTCGTCGCCGGGCTTCACGTCGCGCACGAGCCAGGACGAGAACAGCCCGCCCGGCACCTCCCGGACGCCGACCCGCGGCGCCGCACCGGCGGGCGCGCAGATCGAGTACGAGCGTCGTTCGTCGCGGCCCTCGACCTCGCGGCGCAGGGTCAGCGACTGACCTGCCTTGAAGCGGAAGGTGTCGGCGAGGTCTTCGGGCACGTCGAAAGTCACCGCGACGGCGTCGTCGCACAGACGCTGGACGTCGGCCACCTTCAGGGTGTGGAAACCCGTGCGGCGCAGGGTTGCGGTCACGCTAGATCTCCTTGACGTGTTCGAACGGTTCGAGACAGAACCGGCAGCGACGCAGGGCTTTGCACGCCGTCGCGCTGAACCGCGACTGCTCCTCGGTATCCGCCGAACCACAATGCGGGCAGCGGACCGAAGACACCGCCGGGCTCAGCGTGAGCGGGATCGGGCCGGTCCGCCGCGGCGCGGCCCCCGGCGGCGCGATCCCGGCCTCGGCCAGTTTCCGTTTGCCGTCTTCGGTGATCCAGTCGGTGGACCACGCCGGCTGAAGCACGGTGCGGACCTCGACGTCGCCGTAGCCCGCGCCGGTGAGCGCGTGCACGAGGTCGTCGCGCATGGTGTCCATCGCCGGGCAGCCGGTGTAGGTCGGCGTGATCGCCACGACCACGCGACCGTCGGATTCGGACACCTCACGCAGCACGCCGAGGTCGGCGAGGGTGAGCATCGGCAGCTCCGGGTCCGTGACCGTGGCCGCCACGGCGTACGCGGTCACCATGTCGCGTCCGGGTGTTCCCTGGCGACACTCTGCAGTTCCGCCAGCAGGAAGCCCATCCGCTCGGTGTGCACGCCGTCGCGGCCCATCCGGCCGGAAACCCCGGCGATGGCGCCGATTTCGGGACGCGTCAGCTTCGCGACGGCCAGCACCTGGTCGAGGATCGCGTCGAACTCCGGCCGCAGGGACGGCGACTCGACGAACTCGACCTCGTGCGCCGCGAAAAGTTCGCCCACGTACGGCCAGACCGCGTCCAGGCCTTCCTGCATACGCTCGTGGGACAGTTCGGTGCCGTCGCCGAGGCGCACGGCCCATTGGGCGGCGTAGTCGCGGTGGTAGGCGACTTCTTTGACACCCTTGTCCGCGATGGCCGCCAGCACCGGGTCGACGCTGGTCCGCAAGCGCTGCAAGAGCTCCAGCCGCCAGATCGAGAACACCAGCAGCCGCGCGATCAGGTGCCCGAAGTGCCCGCCTTCGAGCTCGGCGAGCCGGACGTTGCGGTACTCCTGCTCGCTCCGGAAGAAGGCGTACGAGTCCTCGGTGCGCCCGCTGCCGTCGGCCTTGCCCGCGCGGGCCAGCAGCAGCCGGGCCTGGCCGAGCAGGTCGAGCGCGATGTTGGCGATCGCGACCTCGTCCTCGAGCTCGGGCGCGTTCGTGCACCACTCCTGCAGCCGGTGCGAAAAGATCAGCGCGTCGTCGCCGAGCATCAGGCAGTAGGCCGCCAGCCGCGCACCGTCCACACCGGACGGAACCGTCGTGTCCACACCGGACAGCGGATCCTCGAATCCGGTGCCGAAGGCCCAGCGGGAGTCGTTTTCCTCGGTGATCGCCTCGTAGGCGTTGTCGAAGCTCATGTCAGATGTGGGGAACGTTGTCGGGGATGTCGTAGAACGTCGGGTGCCGGTACACCTTGTCGCCGCTGGGCGCGAAGAACGGGTCCTTCTCGTCCGGCGAGGAAGCGGTGATGTCCGACGCGCGCACGACCCAGATCGACACGCCTTCGTTGCGGCGGGTGTAGAGATCCCGCGCGTGGTGCAACGCCATGTCGTCGTCCGCCGCGTGCAGCGAACCCACGTGCACGTGGTTCAGGCCGCGCTTGCCCCGGACGAACACCTCGTACAACGGCCAGTCGTGTTTCATGCCGAGGAACCCTTCTTCGCGGCGTGGGCGGACGCGGCTTCCCGCACCCACGCGCCGTCTTCCTGGGCCCGCCGCCGGTGCGCGACGCGCTGGGCGTTGCAGGGGCCGTTGCCCTTCAACACGTTCTTGAACTCGTCCCAGTCGACGGCGCCGAAGTCGTAGTGCCCGCGTTCGGCGTTCCACTTCAGGTCCGGGTCCGGGAAGGTGACGCCCAGCGCCTCGGCCTGCGGAATGGACATGTCGACAAAGCGTTGGCGCAGCTCGTCATTGGTGTGGCGCTTGACCTTCCACGCCATCGACTGCGCGGTGTTCGGCGAATCGGCGTCCGGCGGGCCGAACATCATCAGCGACGGCCACCACCAGCGGTTCACCGCCTCCTGCACCATTTCGCGCTGCTTTTCGGTGCCGCGCATCATCGTCATCAGCAGTTCGAAGCCCTGCCGCTGGTGGAAGGACTCCTCCTTGCAGATGCGGATCATGGCGCGGGCGTACGGCCCGTACGAGCTGCGGCACAGCGGGACCTGGTTGCAGATCGCCGCGCCGTCGACCAGCCAGCCGACCACGCCGACGTCGGCGAAGGTCAGTGTCGGGTAGTTGAAGATCGACGAGTACTTCTGCTTGCCGTTGATCAGCTTGTCGGTCAGGTCCGCGCGGTCGGCGCCGAGGGTGGCGGCCGCCGAGTACAGGTACAGCCCGTGCCCGGCCTCGTCCTGCACCTTCGCGAGCAGGATCGCCTTGCGCCGCAAGGAAGGCGCGCGGGTGATCCAGTTGCCCTCGGGCTGCATGCCGATGATCTCCGAATGCGCGTGCTGCGCGATCTGGCGGATCATCGTCTTGCGATAGCCCTCGGGCACCCAGTCGCGCGGCTCGATGCGCTGGTCGCGCTCGATGGTCGCCTCGAAGTGCTGTTCGAGGTCTTCTTCCGGCAGTGTCGCGGTCATGACTGCTCCTTCGCCACCAGGGTCAGCACGTCGTACTTGGCGACCGAGTCGCCGTCGGCGTTGGTGACGTCGGCGTCCCAGCGGACTTCGCCGTACTCCTGGTCGATGCGCGGGGTGATCTGCTTGGCGGTCAAGGTGACCGTGAGGCTGTCACCGACCTTGACCGGGGTGAGGAACCGCAGATTCTCCAGGCCGTAGTTGGCCAGCACCGGGCCGGGTTCCGGCGAGACGAACAGGCCCGCGGCGAACGAGACCACGAGGTAGCCGTGCGCCACGATCCCGCCGAACAGCGGGTTCGCCGCCGCGGCTTCGGGATCGGTGTGAGCGTAGAAGGTGTCGCCGGTGAACTCGGCGAAGTGGTCGACGTCGGACTGCAGGACCTCACGCGGCCCGGCGACGACGGAGTCGCCGATCTTCAGCTCCGCCAACGACTTCCGGAACGGGTGGACGTCACCTTCGGTGCGCGGGGCGCCGGTGACCCAGCGGCCGGTGACCGTGCTCAGGACGGCGGGCGAGCCCTGGACGGCCGTGCGCTGCATGTGGTGCAGCACGCCGCGGACGCCGCCCATCTCCTCGCCGCCACCGGCGCGGCCGGGACCACCGTGCACCAGTTGCGGCATCGGCGAGCCGTGGCCCGTCGACTCCTTGGCGTCTTCGGCGTCCAGCACCAGCAGACGGCCGTGGTACGGCGCGACCCCGAGGACGACCTCACGCACGAACCCCTGGTCGGCGGAAACGATCGAACCGACGAGGCTGCCACCGCCGCGTGCGGCGAGCTCGATGACCTGCTCGGTCGAGGTGTAGGGCAGCAGCGTCGAGACCGGGCCGAACGCCTCGATCTCGTGCGGCTCGGAACGCTCCGGGTCTGCCTTCAGCAGCACCGGCGAGAGGAACGCGCCACGTTCGGCGTCCGCGCCGACGACCTCGACCTGCTCCGGGTCGCCGAAGACGACCGTTCCGACGTCCAGCAGCGCCTTGAGCGACCGCCGGACCTCCTCACGCTGCTCCAGGCTGGCCAGGGCACCCATCCGCACACCCTCGGCGGTCGGGTTGCCGACGGTGGTCTTCGCCAACCGCGCGCTCGCGGCCTCGGCGACGGCGTCCAGCAGGTCGGCGGGCACGAAGGCGCGGCGGATGGCGGTGCACTTCTGGCCGGCCTTGACCGTCATCTCGGTGGTCAGCTGCTTGACGAAGAGGTCGAACTCGGTGGTGCCGGGTTGGGCGTCCGGGCCGAGGATCGAGCAGTTCAGCGAGTCGGCCTCGGCGTTGAACCGGACGGAGTTGCGCACGATCGCGGGGTGCGCGCGCAGCTTCTGCGCCGTCGAGGCGGAGCCGGTGAACGAGACGAGGTCCTGCGCGGTGACGTGGTCGAGCAGGTCGCCGACGCTGCCCGCGACGAACTGCAGCGTGCCCTCGGGCAGGATGCCGGATTCGATGATGATCTCGACCAGCCGCGCGGTCAGGTACGAGGTCTGGCTGGCAGGTTTGATCAGGCTCGGCACCCCGGCGAGGAACGCGGGCGCGAACTTCTCCAGCGGGCCCCAGACGGGGAAGTTGAAGGCGTTGATCTGGACGGCGACGCCGCGCAGCGGGACGGCGATGTGCTGGGCGACGAAGGTGCCGCCCTTGCTCAGCGGCTCGACGTTGCCGTCGACGTAGACGGTGTCGTTCGGCAGTTCGCGCTTGCCCTTGCTGGAGTAGGCGAACAGGACGCCGATGCCGCCATCGATGTCGACCATCGAGTCGCCCTTGGTGGCTCCCGTCCTGGCCGAGAGCGCGTACAGCTCTTCGCGGTGTTCGCGCAGGTGGGAGGCCAGGGCCTTCAGCAGCGCGGCGCGCTGGTGGAAGGTCAGCTCACGCAGGGCGGGGCCGCCGGTGCGACGGCCGTACTCCAGCGCGGCGGCGAAGTCGATGCCCTCGGAAGAGACCCGGGCGACCTCCTCGCCCGTCGAGGCGTCGTGCAGCGGTACTCCGACAGCATCACCGTCTTCCGCCGTGTGCCACCCGCCGGAGACGTAGCTGCGCAGCAATGCCATGAGGGCCGACCCTTCAGTGGTGACTGGATACATTCAGTGATTAACAGACCGTCCGTTCAGTAATTGACTGTAGCTCCTGACCCGGCACTTGCAAACCCCCTGATGGCGGTGGACCCTTGACATCTGCCCGAAAACACGCCTTTACTGGCGGCACCCTTTAACAACCGTCCATTCGGTCAGTAACTAGGTGGTTTGGGTTGACTAACGCCGCGCACACGATGTTCGCCGACGACCAGGCGTCCAACGCGCTGGGCATCGAGCTGATCGAGGCCGCCGAAGGGCACGCCGTCGCCAGCATGCGGATCACCGAGACGATGGTCAACGGGCACGACATCGCCCACGGCGGCTACGTCTTCCTGCTGGCCGACACGACTTTCGCCTGCGCCTGCAACTCTGTTCATACGCCCTCGGCGGAAGAAAGTACCTCGGGGCGGCACGGCCCGGTCACCGTCGCATCCGGCGCGGAAATCTCGTTCGTCGCCGCCGGAAAGCTCGGCGATCACCTCATCGCCACCGCCACCGAGCGGACCCGCTACGGCCGCAACGGCATCTACGACGTCACCGTGCACCGGGAGACCCCCGACGGCCCGGAGGTCGTCGCCGAATTCCGCGGCCGCAGCCGCACCATCCAGAAGGCATGACGATGACTTTCAGCGACGACGCCGAGAACCTGACCATCGACGAACTCCAGGCGCTGCAACTGAAACGCCTCCGGTGGACGCTGCGGCACGCCTACGACAACGTGCCGTTCTACACCCGGAAGTTCGACGAGGCGGGCGTCCACCCGGACGACTGCAAGGCGCTGGAAGACCTGGCGAAGTTCCCCTTCACCACCAAACAGGATCTGCGGGACAACTACCCGTTCGGCATGTTCGCCGTGCCGGAATCGCAGGTCAGCCGCATCCACGCGTCCAGCGGGACCACCGGGAAGCCGACCGTCGTCGGGTACACCGCCGAAGACATCGACACCTGGGCGACGGTGATGGCGCGCTCGATCCGCGCGGCGGGCGGGCGACCGGGCGAAAAGGTCCACGTGGCCTACGGGTACGGACTGTTCACCGGCGGCCTCGGCGCGCACTACGGCGCCGAGAAGCTGGGCTGCACGGTGATCCCGGCGTCCGGCGGCATGACCGCACGCCAGGCGCAGATCATCACCGACTTCAAACCCGAGATCATCATGGTCACGCCGTCGTACATGCTGACGCTGCTCGACGAGTTCGAGCGGCAGGGCGTCGACCCGCAGTCGAGTTCGCTCAAGGTCGGCATCTTCGGCGCGGAGCCGTGGACCGAGCAGATGCGCACGGAGATCGAGGAGCGCGTCGGCATCGACGCCGTCGACATCTACGGCCTGTCCGAGGTGATGGGCCCCGGTGTCGCGCAGGAATGCGTCGAGACCAAGGACGGGCTGCACATCTGGGAGGACCACTTCTTCCCCGAGGTGATCGACCCGTTCACCGAAAAGCCCACCGACGCCGAGGGCGAGCTGCTGTTCACCTCGCTCACCAAGCAGGCGCTGCCGATCATCCGGTACCGCACGCGCGACCTCACCCGGCTGCTGCCGGGCACCGCGCGGCCGGCGTACCGGCGGATGGAGAAGGTGACCGGGCGCAGCGATGACATGATCATCCTGCGTGGCGTCAACGTCTTCCCCACGCAGATCGAGGAAGTCGTGCTGGTGACCCCCGCGCTCGCGCCGCATTTCCAGCTGATCCGGTCCACGAAGGGCCGGATGGACCACCTGACCGTCCGCGTCGAGGCGCGTCCGGACGCGAGCGACGGCCAGCGCGCCGAGGCCGCCGCCCGGCTGATCGCCGGGGTCAAGGACGGGGTCGGGGTGAGCGTCGGCGTCGAGGTCGTCGACCCGGACACGCTGGAACGGTCGCTGGGCAAGATGCGCCGCGTACTCGACGAACGGGACCGCGGTTGACCGCCCCCGCCCGCCGGGGGCGCCCCGGCTACGACCTCGAGTCGCTGCTGCAGGTCGCGGTCAAACTGTTCAACGAACGCGGCTACGACGGCACCAGCATGGAGGACCTCTCCCGGAAACTCGGGATCACGAAGTCCGCGATCTACCACCACGTGCCGAGCAAGGAGGAGCTGCTGCGGCTCGCCGTCGACCGCGCGCTGAACGGCCTGTTCGCCGTCGCCGCCGAGACGGAATCCTTCGAGGGCAGGGCGATCGAGAAGTTGGAACATCTGGTGCGGGGCAGTGTCCTCGTGCTGGTCGAGCAGCTGCCGTTCGTGACGCTGCTGCTGCGGGTGCGCGGCAACACCAAGATCGAGCGGGCGGCGCTGGCGCGGCGGCGCGAATTCGACCGGCTGGTCACGGACCTGGTGAAACGGGCCGAAACCGAGGGCGACGTGCGGCCCGACATCGATCCCGCGGTCACCGCGCGGCTGCTGTACGGCATGGTGAACTCGCTGATCGAGTGGTACCGGCCGCGCCGGGGCTCGGCGGGCACGGAACTGGCGGACGCGGTGTGCAAGATCGCCTTCGAGGGCCTGCGAACGCAGTAACACTCGGGACCCCAGCCGAATCACGCGTGCTTGGAGGGAGATCTCGCGTGATTGGAGGGGTAACTCACGTGTCTGGAGCTGTTACGCCTCCAATCACGCGAGTTACCCCTCCAATCACGCGTGTTCCGCCTTCAGTCACTCCCCCGCGGCCTGGGGCGGTCGCCGCGCCTGCCAGATCAGCGCGTCGCGCAGCTGCTGGATGAGCTGTTCGTCGTCCGCCTCCGACGGATCGACCCCGAGCGGGATCCAGCGTTCGCCGACCTCGGTCCCGTTCTCGAAACTGGTGATCACTATTCCCGCGTAGGAGACGCTTTCGTCCGCGATGTCACCTTGCATCCGGACGTCACGATGCTGCAATCGGACACTGACCCACCGCCCGACGCGGCGAACCGGATCGCGTTCAGCACTGGCCATTCGTCCCTACCCATGACACCCGGTCCCCCCGCCCCGAACGTCGCCTTGAAGGCCCCAGGGGTTACCTGCGGGTCGTTCCGAATGAGTAACGGCGGGCGGCGGACTGAAACAGTTACGCTCGGCCCAGAACCAAGCGGTACTCGGTCCACCGCCGCGCCGCCGCGGCAAGTCCGGCACGCATCGGCAGCGGGTCGGTGTGCTGCAGGTAGGTCCACATTCCGAGCAGCGCCGCGGAAAAAGCTGTCAGCGCCTCGGGTGACGCACTGTGCCAGGCGGAAGTCGTGCCCGCCCACTGCTCCGCGGCTTCCGGGGAGTGACCCTGCCCGATGAGGCGGACCACCAGATGTGCTGCGTCGATCCAGGCCGCGCCAGTTCGCGACCAAGCCCAGTCGATCACCCAGGCACGATCGTCGCCGACCAGGATGTTGAGCTGGTGCAGGTCGGTATGGATCAGGCTGGTCCCTGCCACCGACTCGATGCCTTCGGCCTCCAGCTCCACAAGAACGTCGAGGCGTTCCCGGCTCCACTGATCCAGTTCGGCGGGTGGCTGATGACGCAACCTCCGCCAGCCCGCCATCCATGCCATCTTCTCGGACAGCGCCGGGACACCCGGAGCGGCTGAGTCGGCGAGTTCACGGGCCAGGGTGGATACGGCGTCGGCCACCAGTGGCAGGTCCTTCGATCCGGGCGAAAGATCGGCATGATGGCCAGCGATGTGGTGATACCCGAGCATGAGCCAGCCATCGGTTTCGACTCGCCACAGCAGGCTCGGCACCACCGCCGGAGGCAGATACGAGGCGACGTCCGCTTCACGGCGATGCATCGATCCCCGCGTGCCTCCGGCATCGACGATGCCTTTGCAGAACACCGTTCCACGCTGCGTGTGCAGGGTCGCGGCGAAGTCGGAGTTACGCCCGGCCGCCGGCACTTCGACTCGGTTTACCGGTCCGGTCTCGACTTCGATCGCGGCGCACACGGTGCGAGGAAGGTCATTCCAGGTGTGGAGCATCTGTCCTCAGCTAGCGGGCGGTGGATCGTCCGAGCAACCGTTCTTGCACTGCGAACAGTTCACGTTGCAGTTGCCCTTCGCTGCGGGCCACAGTGCGGGGTCGACAGCGTATCCGGCCTGCTCGATCGCGGTCACCGTCCGCATCAGCGTGGCGTGGGCCGCCTCTCCTGACGCGTCAGGGTCGCCGTCCGTGGCAGGCACGTGATGGAGGAACCGGCCTGCGATCCGATCACAGAACTCTGCGTAGTCACGCGTGTGGAGGATGAAAGTGTGCCAGCCGATGTCCACCAGGTCGCTGGGAGCGAGACGAGCGCCGGTGTTGCGGGCACACGCGGCCAGGAACGCCAGTGTCTGGTCGACGATACGTTCAGCCAGGTCGCGGTCCAGCTTCTCCTCGACGATGATCCGGCCGGCGAGTCGCTCGAACAAAGCACCGGACAACAGGGGTCGTCCGGTGGTTGACGGGATCAGGACAGCGGTCACGGTTCTCCTCTGGTCGATCGAAGCGGAGGGCCGTCGATCACGGCCGCCGTTGTAGCGTCGCCGGTCTTGACCAGCTAAAACACAGCTCCAAGGAAAGGATTTCGTCCATTGCTTCGCCTGTTCCCTGCCTTTGAAGCAGAGAACGGGCGAAGCGGTGAAGGCGGTAGCCTTCGAAACCGTGGACCTTCTTCCTTTCAGCGAATACGCGGCCTCTCTCAACCGGAAACGCGCCGCCGCGGGTGTGCTGCTCCGGGACGACAGGTCGCGGGTGCTGCTGGTGGAGACCACGTACAAACCTGAATGGGAGATTCCCGGCGGCGCTGTCGAAGCGGAAGAAGCTCCGTGGACGACGGCGACCCGCGAGCTGCACGAAGAGCTGGGCATCTCCCGTCCCCTCGGCACGTTGCTGGTCATCGACCACATCCGAACTCAGGGAGTGATGCCGGAAGGTTTGGCGTTCGTGTTCGACGGCGGCCTCATCACCGAAGACGAGGTCCGAGGCATCCGATCAACCGATCCGGAGATCCAGTCTGTCGGGCTGTACACCTTGGACGAGGCCGAGCGACTGGTGAAGCCCACTCTTCACGCCCGGATCGGCACCGCATTGCGCGCAGCGGACACCGGAGGGACCGTGTTCTGCGAGGCAGGTCGCCCGGCGGCGACCGTCCGGAGCTAGTCCACTTCGGAGGGGGGAACGGATGTCCGGCTCACTGGCCGAGAACCTGGCACGCTTCCGTAAGGCACGGAATCTGTCCCAAGAGGAGTTGGCTGCGGCGGCGGACGTCGGAGTCGACACCGTGAGTCGCATCGAGCGTGGGCAACGGCAAACCGCGCGGCCCGCCACGATCGCGAAACTCGCCCAGGCGCTCGCGGTCACACCCGCCGCATTGTTGGGGCTGACACTCATCACCCACACCGTTCGTGAAGCCGACGTCGCCCGGCTGCGGCGAGCGATCACCTCAAGTGGTGAAGTTCCCGGCCTCGAAGACCTCGCTGATACCGAAGACGTCAGTGACTGGCCCAGTCTGGCCAAGGCCGGCCACACGGCTTGGAGGGCGTATGTGGACGGACGCCACAACCACCTGCTCCACGCCCTGCCGATCCTGCTCACCGACGCTCGCCGACTCGTCCACACGACCAGCGGAGACGCGAACGCCGCCGCTCAGCAAGTGCTGTCCACGGCTTACCGCCTCGGGGCCGGGATCGCCGGACGGCTCGACCTGGACGATCTCGCCTGGACAGCTGCAGAGCGTGCCCTGACCGCCGCGCGCAGATCCGACGATCCGGAGATCAGCACCGCGATTTCGGTGCGTTATCTCGTCTGGACCTTGATCAAACAGGGCCGTACCGCGGACGCCGAACGCGTCGCGGTCAAAGCCGCAGAACGCATCGAACCCAGGATGCTCGACCGGGATGTAGTCCGGGCAGGCGTATTCGGCAATCTGCTTTTCAACGCGGCCAACGCCGCGTTGCGGGAGGGCAACGGTGAACGAGCGGACGATCTCCTCGCCGTCGCTCAAGCCGCCGCCCAACGAGCTGGACGAGACAACGCGACCGAATCCGCCATCTTCGGGCCTCGCGTGGCCGCGCTGCAGGTCGTGGAGCACGCCGTCCGGCTCGGGGATCCGGAGACCGCGCTTCGGCACGCCGAGAAGATCCCTGAACCGAGAGGCCCCGTCCCGCCGTTCTGGGAAGCAGGCCATCGGATACACCTGGCCCACGCGGCGGCCAGGCTCCGGCGCGACCAGCTCGCTCTGAACCTCTTGGACGAAGCCCGGAACCTCGCCCCCGACTGGGTTCAGCGCCAGCCGCTCGGAGCCGCTGTCATGCGCGACTTGGTGGACAAAGCCACCCGGAGACGCGGCCGCCGTTTCGCCGCACTCGCAGCGCATTACGGCGTTCACGGAAAGCGTGACCGGGCGAACGGCGAGCGTTATTGGTTGGACGACACGCGAGCCGTCCGGCTGATCGCGGGTGACGTCCGAGTAACGGCGAACGGGGCGACTGAAACAGTTACGCTCGGCCCATGAGCACCGATCCGGAAGCCCGGCGGCGCCGCCTCGAACCGGCCGCCCGGCGCGCCGAGATCCTGGCGGCGGCCCGGCGGCTGTTCGGCGCGGGCACGTACGCCTCGGTTTCGACCTCGGACATCGCGAAGGCCGCCGGGGTGGCGCGGCCGCTGATCAACCACTACTTCGGCGGCAAGCGCGAGCTGTACCTGGAAGTCGTCCGGCAGATGATGATCGTCCCGGCGCCGGTGATCGAGAACCTGCCCGACACCACCGCCGAGGAGCGGCTCGCCATCAGCGTCCGGCACTGGATCGAGGTCGTCGAGCGCAACGAGCAGGCGTGGCTGACGGCGATCGGCCCGGAGGCCGTCGGCCGTGATCCGGACATCGAGCGGATCATGCTGGAGGGGGACGAGATCGCCGCCGACAGGGTGCTCGCGGCCGCGTTGATGAGCGACGTCACCGAAGGTCGCGAAGAGCTCCGCGCGATGATCCGTTCATACGGCGGGATGCTGCGCGCCGCGTCACGCGAGTGGCTGGTCCGCGGCACGCTCGGCCGGGACGAGCTGCGGGTCTTCCTCACCGATTCGATCCTGCACCTGCTGCGCGTCACCTACCCGGCCGTGCTCGCAACGCGTTCCGCCGGGCATAGGCCGCCGGCGTCATCCCCTTCCAGCGCTTGAAGGCGTAGATGAAACTCGACGCCTCGGCGTAACCCAGCCGCAGCGCGACGTCCTCCACGCTGAGCGCGCCGGTGTCGAGCATCTCCTCCGCCAGCGCTTGGCGGACTTCGTCCAGCAGTGCGCGGTAGCCGGTCCCGGCTTCGAACAGCCGCCGTCGCAGCGTGCGCGGGCTGAGCGCGAGCCGCCGCGCGACCTCCTCCATTCCCGCGTCGACCCCGCCGAGCCGCACCAGCCGTTCCCGGACCTGCTGGGCGATCCCGGACCGCTCGCGTTTCCGTGAGACCAGCAGATCGCATTGCGCGGCGCAGACCGCGACCGTCTGATCGTTGGCCTGCGGCAGCGGTTTGTCGAGGAAGAGCGGGTCCAGGGTGGCGAGGTGCGACGGCGCGGAGAACGACGGCGCCAGCCCGAAGGTCCGCACGTATTCGTCCACAGTGGAGGGTCTGTCGTGCCGGAAAGCCAGGGAGCGCAGGGATATTTCCGGCAGGATGTCACGCATGACGGTGTGGATGGCACCGAGGTCGCGCAGTAGCAGGAAGCGGGCGACGTCGTCCGGCACGCGGCTGTCGTCCATGGCCAGCGCGAGCCGCCCGGCCTCGACGGTCACGTGCGGGATGCAGAAGGTGAAGCTCAGATCCAGATACCGCAGAGCGAAGCGCATCGCGTCCCCCAGCGTCGGGCTGCTGATGCACGCGAAGCCGAAGATGCCGAACGCGCTGACGCGGTACCGCCTGCTCAACCGCAGCGCGACGTCGTCCCCGCCGCCGAGGCCGCGGACCAGGCTCCGGACCACCGCGAGCTCCTGGCGCGCGTCGACCTGGCCGTCGACAGGGGCGTGTTCGTAGGACTCCAGTCCCGCGATGCCGTTCTCGGCGGCGAAGCGGGCCATGAGGACGATGCTCGCCGTGCCGCGCGGGTAGTCCCAGTCCCGGATCACCGGCGGCGGTAGTTCCATGGCCGGGATTATGGATCCCCCCGCAACGATCGGCGCATTGAGGACCGTAACTGTCCTTGATCCCCTTTAGGGTGAGCGGCATGTCCGACACGTTGAGCAGGCGCGCGCTGAACCGCGCCATGCTGGACCGGCAACTGCTGCTCCGGCGTTCGAAGATGACCGCGCTCGAAGCGGTCGAGCAGCTCGCCGGGTTGCAGGCGCAGGCGCCGAACCCGCCGTACTTCGCGCTCTGGACGCGGCTGCACGGCTTCCGCCAGGAAGACCTGGCAGCCCTGCTGGTGGACAAGAGTGTCGTGCGAATCGCGCTCATGCGCGGCACGGTGCACCTGGTGACGCCTTCGGACGCGCTGGCCTGGCGGCCGATCGTGCAGTCGCTCTACGACCGCTCGGTGGTCGGCAACACCCAGTTCGGCCCCGACCTCAAGGGCCTCGACCACCAGGAGATCGCCCGCACCGCCCGCAAACTGCTCGGCGAGCGGCCGCTTTCGTCGGCCGGACTCGGCGCGGAACTCGCGAAGCACTGGGAGGGCACGGCGCCGTCGTCGCTGGTGCATGTCGCGCGGGCGCTGCTGCCGCTGGTGCAGATCCCGCCGCGCGGCGTCTGGGGCAAGTCGGGGCAGCCGACGTATCAGACCACCGGCGACTGGCTCGGCGCCGAACCGGACGAGTCGCCGTCCCCCGAAGCGATGTTCCGGCGCTATCTGGCCGCTTTCGGGCCGGCCAGCGTGCAGGACGCGCAGGCGTGGGCCGGGATCACGAAGCTCGGCGAAGTCGCCGAGCGGCTGCGGCCGGAACTGCGGACGTTCCGTGACGAGAACGGCCGCGAGCTCTTCGACCTGCCCGAAGCCTCTCACCCCGATCCGGACACGCCCGCGCCGGCGCGGCTGCTGGGTCCGTTCGATCAGACCGTCCTGTCCTACGCCGACCGGACCCGGGTGATCAGCGACGAGTACCGCAAGGTCGTCATCACGCAGAACGGCCTGGTCAAGGGCACCATCCTGGTCGACGGGTCCGTGAAGGGCTTCTGGGAGATCAAGGTGGTGAAGAAGGCCGCTTCGGTGGTGATCACGCCGTTCGAACGCGTCCCGAGACGCGATCTCGACGCGCTGGAGAGCTCCGCCCACCGCCTCCTGACCTGGGCGCACCCCAACGCGGAGAGCCACTCGGTGGAGCTCGTGGCCGGAAATCTCGATTGAGTGGCCGGTCGTGTACTTCCTAGCGGGGTGAGGGCTGCGTAGCTTCGATCGGCATGGGCAAGACGAGCGTGCTGATCGTGGGAACGGGCTTCGGCGGGGTCGGGACGGCGATCGAGCTCAAACGCGCCGGGTTCGACGAGTTCACCATCCTGGAGAGCGCGGACGAGCCGGGCGGCGTCTGGCGGGAGAACACGTACCCCGGCGCGGGCTGCGACATCCCATCTCCGCTGTACTCGTTCTCCTACGAGCCCAATCCCGACTGGCCGAAGCGGTTCTCGCTGCAACCCGACATCCACTCCTACCTCAAACGCGTGGTGCGCCGCTACGGCCTCGAACCGCACATCCGCTTCGGAACCCGCGTGACCAGCGCTTCCTTCGACGAGGAACGAGGGCTCTGGCGGGTCGAGACCGCGGGCGGCGAGACGTTCGAAGCAACCGTCTTCGTCCCCGCCGTCGGACAGCTTTCGCGGCCGGTCCAGCCGGACATCCCCGGCCAGGACACCTTCGAGGGCCCCAGTTTCCACTCCGCACGCTGGGACCACGACGTCGACCTGCGCGGCAAGAAGGTCGCGGTGATCGGCACCGGCGCGAGCGCGATCCAGTTCGTGCCCGAGGTCCAGCGCCAAGCGGGCGAGCTGACGGTGTTCCAGCGCACCGCGCCGTACATCATGGCCAAACGGGACACCCACTACCGGCGCTGGCAGCAGCGGCTGTTCCGGCACCTCCCGGCCACGCAGCTGCTCGGCAGGCTCCGGATCTTCCTCCTCGCCGAGTACGCGACCTACGCGATGACCAAACATCCGTTCCTGGCCAAGGTCTTCGAACTGCGCACGGCCCAGCTGCGCCGGCGTCACATCAAGGACCGGGCGCTGCGAGAGAAGCTCACCCCGGACTATCCGCTGGGCTGCAAGCGGATCCTGTTCACCAACGACTACCTGCCCGCGCTCGCGCGGCACAACGTCGCCGTGGAGACGCGGCACATCAGCGCGATCACACCGTCCGGGGTGCTCACCGAGGACGGTGTCGAGCACGAGGCCGACGTCATCGTCTACGGAACCGGCTTCGCGGCGACCGACTTCCTCGGCGAGCTCAAGGTGGAGGGTCTCGGCGGCCGGGCGCTGTCCGACGCGTGGAAGGGCGGCGCGCGGGCGTACCTCGGCATGACCGTGCCGGGGTTCCCGAACCTGTTCTGCGTCTACGGGCCCAACACGAACCTCGGCGCGGGCTCCATCATCTACATGATCGAACGGCAGGCCCGCTACATCCGCCAGGCCGTCGAACACCTGAGCCGTCCCGAAGTGTCCTATATGGACGTCGTCCCGGAGGTCGAGCAGCGGTACGACGAGGAGGTCCAGCGACGGCTCGGCCGCAGTGTCTGGACGACCTGCGTCAGCTGGTACCGCCAGGAGAACGGCCGCGTGAGCACGAACTGGCCGGGTCTGGTGACCGAATACGACCGCCGGACGAAGACGCTCGACCTCGGCGACTACCGGACGGCGGGACCGCGATGAACTACGACGTGCTGGTGATCGGCTCCGGTTTCGGCGGCAGCGTGACCGCGTTGCGGCTCACCGAGAAGGGGTACCGCGTCGGTGTGCTGGAGACCGGCCGCCGGTTCGCCGACGACGAGTTCGCGAAGACCTCGTGGCGGCTGCGGAAGACCCGCAGTGGGCGCACATCACCGACTGGAAGGCCGAGCTCGCCCCGCATTACGACCAGGCGAAACGGATGCTGGGCGTGACGGAGAACCCGCTGGTCACCCCGGCGGACGAGGTGCTGCGCGACGTCGCCGAGGACATGGGCATCGCGCACACCTACCGGCCGACCCCGGTCGGCGTCTACTTCGGCGAGCGCGACGTCGACCCGTTCTTCGGCGGCGAGGGCCCCACGCGGAAGCCGTGCACGCACTGCGGCGAATGCATGTCCGGCTGCCGGGTCGGCGCGAAGAACACGACCGTCAAGAATTACCTGTACCTGGCGGAAAAGGCGGGTACGGAGGTCCATCCGCTGACCACCGCGGTGTCGGTCCGGCCGATCGACGGCGGATACGCTGTCGACACCGTCCGAACAGGACGATGGGCTCGCAGGACCTTCACCGCCGAGCAGGTCGTGTTCGCCGCCGCTTCCCTGGGCACGCAACGGCTTCTGCATTCCTTGAAGGACTCAGGCACCCTGCCGGAGCTGTCACCGCGCCTGGGACTGCTCGCCCGGACGAACTCCGAGGCCGTGCTCGCCGCGCGGTCACTGCGAAAGGACACCGACTTCACCCGCGGCGTCGCGATCACGTCGTCGATCCATCCCGACGCCGTCACGCACGTCGAACCGGTGCGCTACGGCAAGGGCAGCAACTTCATGGGCCTGCTGACGACGGTGCTCGTCGACGCCGAGCCGGGAAAACGCCGGTGGGCGCTGGGCCTGCGCGAGCTGTGGCGGAACCGGCGGGACCTGGTGCGGCTGTACAACCCGCGACGGTGGTCGGAGCGGATGGTCGGGCTGCTGGTGATGCAGACGCTGAACAATTCCGTGACCACGTATACGAAACGCGGGCTCTTCGGCCGCCGGATGACCACGAAGCAGGGCGTCGGCGACCCGAACCCCGAGTGGATCCCGGCCGGGCACGAGGTCACCAGGCGGGTGGCGGACAAGATCGGCGGGCTGGCGCAAGGCGCGTGGACGGATCTGGCGAACATCCCGATCACCGGCCATTTCATCGGCGGCTGCGCGATCGGCGACAGCGCCGAGACCGGCGTCGTCGACCCGTATCAGCGGGTGCACGGCCATCCGGGGCTGCACATCGCCGACGGCTCGGCGATCTCGGCGAACCTCGGGGTGAACCCGTCGCTGACCATCACCGCGCAGGCGGAACGCGCGATGTCGTTGTGGCCGAACAAGGGTGAGGCCGACCCGCGGCCGCCGCTCGGCTCCGCCTACCGGCGGCTCTCGGCTGTCGCTCCGCTCAAGCCCGTCGTGCCTCCGGAGGCCCCGGCGGCCTTGCGGTTGCCGCTCACGCCGCTCTGACGTGGAAGAGACGGGTGCCGTCGCCCGCGCGACGCCGGCACCCGCCCGGTCTAGCGGCGGATCATCACGGGAGGCCGGCCAGGCCCGCGCTCACCGTGTTCGACCACGAGTAGCCCTGCGAGGCGTCCCAGTTGATCGACCAGGTCATCGCGCCCCGGATCGTCGGGTACGTCGTCGACGGCTTGAACGAACCGCAGTTCGTGCCCTTCGCCAGGCAGTTCAGCGCGTTGACCGTGTTGCCGGGCGACTGGTAGCCACCGCCCGCGGCCGAACCGGAGGCGGGCAGGCCGAGACCGACCTGGTCGGCCCGCAGGCCGCCCTGCAGCTGAAGACAGGCCAGCCCGGTGAGGAAGTCGACGGTGCCCTGCGAGTACACCTTCTGGTCGCAGCCGAGCATCGAACCGCTGTTGTAGTACTGCATGTTGACGATCGTCAGGATGTCCTTGACGTTCAGCGCCAGCTTGAAGTACTCGGCACCGGTGCTCTGCATGTCGATCGTCTGCGGGGCCATGGTGATGACCGTGCCGCCACCGGCGTGGATGGCCCGCAGCGCCTGCGCCATGTAGGTCGAGTTGACGCCGTTCTCCAGGTCGATGTCGACGCCGTCGAACCCGTACGCCGAGATGAGCGACTTCATGCTGTTGGAGAAGTTCGTCGCCGCGGCCGAGGAGTCGACGCGGATCGTGCCCTTCTCGCCGCCGACGGACAGGATGACCTTCTGCCCGCGCGCCTGCGCCGTCTTGATGTCGGCCTTGAACTGCGCGTCGGTGTAGCCGCCGAGCTGGCTCGACAGACCCGAGTCGAGGGTGAAGGTGACCGCGCCCGGCGTGGTCGTCGCGTCGGCGAAGGACACCGCGATGATGTTGTACTTCGTCGGGACGTCAGCGAGCTTGAGTGCCTTCGCGCCGTTGTAGAAGTTCTGCCAGTACCCGGTGATCAAGTGCTTCGGCAGGTCACCGGGGTTCGGGTTGGTCGTCGTGGTCGTCGGCGGGTTCGACGTGGTCGGCGTGACACTGGTGGTGGGCGACGACGTGGTCGTCGTCGGCGTCGTGGTCGGCGAGCCGCCGGGGCCGTCGAGGTTGACGTCGTCGGCGAAGTACGCGGGCTGGCCGTACCAGCCGTGCAGGTAGATCTCGACGCTGGTGGTGGACGCGCCGGTGGTGAAGCTCAGCGAGAGCTGCGACCAGCTGCCGGTGCCCGGGGTCCAGGTGTTCTTGTCCCCCGTCCCGGTGCCGGTGACCCCCAGGTAGGTGTAGCTGCCCTGCACCCAGGCCGACAGTGTGTACGCGGTGTTGGCCTTGACCGGCACGCTCTGCGAGCAGCGGGCGTTGTCCTGCCCGGCGGGAGTGGCGCTGAGCGCGCGGGTGCCCGAGTGGACCGGCGTGGTGACCACCGACGACGTGCCGGAGCAGGTCCAGCCGCTCGTGGTCCCGAGTTCGAAGCCCGGGTTGGTCAGGATGTTGGCGGCCGAGGCACTGCCCGAGACCGCGAAAGTCACCCCCAGGCACACGGCCAGTGACGACAGCAGGGCGAGGAACGCGTGTTTCGGCTTGACTTTCACAGCTGGCCTCCACGAACAGGTGACGTCGGCCACATCAAAATGGTACAGACCAATACAACTGTCAAGGGTTCGGTTAGGGGAGGCCATACGAAAGTCGGCTCGGCACGAGCGGCAGAATGCAGGGTCCGAGAGCACCCGAGGGCGGATTCAGGAGCGTGGGAGTGAGCGTGCAGGACCTGCAGACAGTCGAGCAAAAGATCGCCGAAGAACTCGGTGTGCGCGAAGGGCAGGTCAAAGCGGCCGTCGACCTGCTGGACGGCGGATCGACCGTGCCGTTCATCGCCCGGTACCGCAAAGAGGTCACCGGGATGCTGGACGACGCCCAGCTGCGCACGCTCGAAGAACGCCTCCGCTACCTGCGGGAACTCAACGAGCGCCGGGTCGCGGTGCTGGAGTCGATCCGTAGCCAGGGCAAGCTGGACGAGGCGCTCGAAGCCTCGATCATGGCGGCGGACACCAAGTCCCGCCTCGAGGACATCTACCTGCCGTACAAGCCCAAGCGGCGGACGAAGGCGATGATCGCCCGCGAGGCCGGTCTGGAGCCGCTCGCCGACGGGCTCATGGGCGACCCGAACACCGATCCGCACGCCGCCGCCGCGGTGTTCGTCGACGCCGACAAGGGTGTCGCGGACGCGCAGGCCGCGCTGGACGGTGCCCGCGCGATCCTCGTCGAACGCTTCGCCGAGGACGCCGACCTCATCGGTGAGCTCCGCGAGAAGATGTGGTCGCAGGGCCGCCTCGCCGCCAAGGTCCGCGACGGCAAGGCCGACGAGGGCGCGAAGTTCTCCGACTACTTCGAGTTCTCCGAGCCCTACACCAAACTCCCCTCGCACCGGATCCTCGCGATGCTGCGCGGCGAGAAGGAAGAGATCCTCGACCTGACGATGGAGTCCGAGGAACCGTCTGACGAGCCGAAGACCGGGCCGACCGACTACGAGACGCGGATCGCGCACAAGTTCGGCATCAAGAACGAGGGCCGTCCGGGCGACAAGTGGCTCGGCGACACCGTCCGCTGGGCGTGGCGCACGAAGATCCTGCTGCACCTGGGCATCGACCTGCGGATGCGGCTGCGCCAGTCGGCGGAGGACGACGCCGTCCGCGTGTTCGCCGCGAACCTGCGCGACCTGCTGCTCGCCGCCCCGGCGGGCACCCGCGCCACGATGGGCCTCGACCCCGGTTTCCGCACCGGCGTCAAGGTCGCCGTGGTCGACGCGACCGGCAAGGTCGTCGGCACCCACGTGATCTACCCGCACCAGCCCGCGAACAAGTGGGACCAGTCGATCGCCGAACTGGCCGCGCTGTGCGCACGGCACAAGGTGGACCTGATCTCGATCGGCAACGGCACCGCGTCACGCGAGACCGACAAGCTCGCCGGCGAGCTGATCAAGAAGCACCCGGAACTGAAGCTGACCAAGGCCGTCGTCTCCGAAGCGGGCGCTTCGGTCTACTCGGCGTCGGCGTTCGCGTCGCAGGAACTGCCGGGCATGGACGTGTCGCTGCGTGGCGCGGTCTCCATCGCGCGCCGGCTGCAGGACCCGCTGGCCGAGCTGGTGAAGATCGACCCGAAGTCGATCGGCGTCGGGCAGTACCAGCACGACCTGTCCGAGATCTCGCTGTCGCGTTCGCTCGACGCGGTGGTCGAAGACTGTGTGAACGCGGTCGGCGTGGACGTCAACACCGCGTCGGCGCCGCTGCTGACCCGCGTTTCGGGCATCACCACGAGCCTGGCGGAGAACATCGTGACGCACCGCGACGAGAACGGGCCGTTCAAGACGCGGACCGGGCTCAAGGAGGTCGCGCGGCTCGGCCCCAAGGCCTTCGAGCAGTGCGCGGGCTTCTTGCGGATCCCGGACGGCGACGACCCGCTCGACTCGTCCTCGGTGCACCCGGAGGCCTATCCGGTGGTGCGGCGGATCCTGTCCTCGACCGGGACCGACCTTCGCGCGCTGATCGGCAACTCGCGGACGCTGCAGGCGCTGAAGCCGTCCGAGTTCGTCGACGACACCTTCGGCCTCCCCACGGTGACCGACATCCTCGCCGAACTCGACAAGCCGGGCCGCGACCCGCGTCCGGCCTTCAAGACCGCGACCTTCGCCGACGGCGTCGAGAAGATCGGCGACCTCAAGCCGGGGATGCGGCTGGAAGGCGTCGTGACGAATGTGGCCGCGTTCGGCGCGTTCATCGACGTCGGCGTGCACCAGGACGGGCTCGCGCACGTCTCGGCGCTCTCGAAGAACTTCGTCAAGGACCCGCGTGAGGTCGTGAAGCCCGGCGACATCGTCAAGGTGAAGGTGCTGGAGGTCGACGTGCCGCGCAAGCGGATCTCGCTGACGCTGCGCCTGGACGACGAGCCCGGCAAGCCCGCCCGCGAGCAGGGCGGCGGCGGTGGCGGCGGCGGTCGTGACCGCGGCCAGGGCGGCGGTGGCCAGCGCCAGGGCGGGCAGCGTCAAGGCGGTCAGGGCGGCGGCAACCGCGGTGGCGGCGGCCGGGACCGGAGCGGGAACTCCGGGGGCGGCGGCGCCATGGCGGACGCGCTCCGGAAGGCCGGCTTCGGCAAGTAAGCCCAGAAGTCCGTGAAGGCCTCCTTCCCTACTCTCAAGGTAGGGAAGGAGGCCTTCACGGGTCTTTACGGGTTCATCGCGTAGGCGCCGGAGAGGTCCCGCACGAGCGACCACACGTGGTCGAAGCGGGCCGCGTCCACGACCGGCTTCCGGATCGACGCCAGCGCGAGCGACTGCTGCGCCTCGGTCGAGGAAGACTTCCCGTGCAGGTCGATCGCGGCGACGCTGAAGTCCTGCACCAGCGTCCCGAAGATCTGGTCGACGACCTCGGTCTCGATCCCGGTGATCTCCGCCTGCTCCAGCACCAGCTGCCCGTAGACGACCAGCGTGAACAGCTCGGTCAGCGCGAGCCCGAAGTCGAGGTCCTGCTGCTGCGCCTCGTCCGGGGCCGCGTCGGTGAACAGCTTCACCAGCGCCTCGGCCTGTTCGGTGAACCGCGCGACGTTGGGGATCGCGGACGCCTTGGCGTAGGCCTCACGCCAGTCGTGGAACCGCACCTTGGACAGCCCGCGCGCGGGGCCCTGGCGGAACAGGAACTCGTCGTCGGCCGCGTCGGAGCGGGTCGGCACGGGCTCGTAGTCCTGCGGCGCGAACAGGTACGCGGGCACGAACTTCGCGATCAGCGCGAGGTTCACCGCCACCGTGCCTTCCAGCTTCGGCAGGCCGTCGATGTCGTTCTTCGACATCGCGAGGTAGGTGTCGGCCTCGAAACCCTTGGCCGCCACCACATCCGCGACCAGGCCGATGACCTTCTGCGCCTCGGTGGTCACCTTCATCTTGGTGATCGGGTTGAACAGCAGGTACCGGCGGTCTTCCGGGCCCGCGCTGCGGAAGTAGTCCACGGCGCGGTCGGAGAACAGCTTCATCGCGACGAGCCGCGCGTACGCCTCGACGAATCCCCGGCGCACGTGCGGGAAATCGGTGACCTTCTTGCCGTAAAGCACCCGGTTGTGCGCGTGCGTGATCGCCTCGTACAGCGAGTGCGTCGACATCCCGATGCCGCCGAAGCACAGGTTGAACTTGCCGATGTTGACCGTGTTCAGCGCCGCGGAGAACGCCTCGGCACCGACGTGCAGGATGTCCTCTTCGGACACCGGGTAGTCGTCGAGCTCGAACTCGGCGACGTACATCTGCGACGGCACGACGTTCTTCACCACACGGTAGTTCGGGTGCTCGGAGTCCGCGTAGAAGAACACGTACTGATCCGGGCCCTCGACACCGTCGATGCGGCCGAACACCGACACGGTCCGCGCGCAGTTGCCGTTGCCGATGTAGTACTTCGACCCGTTCGCGCGGTAGCCGCCCGCACCGTCCGGGGTGAGCACGAGGTCCGACGAGTAGATGTCGGCTCCGTGCTCCTTTTCGGACAGTCCGAACGCGGCGACGCCACCGGCCGCGAGCGAGTCCGCCGCGCGTTTGCGGGCGGCCTCGTTCGCGCTCTGCCACACCGGGCCGAGGCCCAGGATGGTGACCTGCCAGGGATACCAGTAGTTGAGCCCGTAGAAGCCGAGGATCTCCGACAGGGCCGCGACCCTCGCGGTGTCCCAGCGCTTGTCGGGATTCCCCTCGGCGTTCGCACCGGGAGTGAGGAACGTGGCGAACAGGCCTTCCTTGCCCGCGAACTCGATGAAGTCCGCGTAGAAGGTCTGCTCGTGGTAGTCCTCGACGAGCTTGCGCTTGCCACGCTGCTCGAACCACTCGATGGTGGCACGCAGCAGGCGACGCGTCTCCGGGTCGAACTGCCGTGGGTCGTACCCACCCGGGTTCAGCAACAACGCGGTCGCCTTTTCGCTCATGGTCACTCCTGGTCAGCCGAAGTTACTACTCGGTAACCGTAGCGTGCCGCTTCGCCGTCCGGCCACCGAACTCGACCGAAGTCACCCGTCCACGCTCGTCGCGCAGGAAGCGGGCGGTGGGTTTGCGGGTGTCGGCGGCCGGGGCGATCGCGTCCCCGCCCAGGAAGACGGCTTCGAACGGCGGCGGCGACGGGAAGTCTTCGATCTCGGCGACCAGCTGAGCCCACAGGGCGCCGTCCCGGTCGGTGACCAGGAACGCCAGGTCACCGGTCTGATAGCGCCCGAGGTATTCGGCGAGGTCCGGCTGGGGTGACGGCGCCGGGGTCGCGAGCGGAGGCAGCCCGAGCAGGTTTTCCAAGCACCAGTCGACGACCTTCGCGCCCAGTGCCGCCCCGCCCGCGCTGTTGGTCAGCACCGTGACGGCGAAGTCCTCCTCGGGCAGGGTCACGAACTCCGAAAGCTGCAGGTTGCTCACGTTGCCGCCGTGCCGGACCAGCCGCGCCGCGCCGTGGGTCGTGTGCAGCCAGCTCAGCCCGACCTCCTCGAACCGCAGCGCGGCCTTGCGCTGCGGCGCGCGCAGGAGGTCGCGGGTGGCGGCGCTGATCGGCGGCTTGCCCTCGGCCTCGCCGGTCAGGAAGAACCGGGCCCACTTCAGCTGGTCGCCCGCCGTGGACCACAGGCCCCCGCTCGCACTGTCCGCCCTGGTCAGGCCCACGGTGTGCTCGACAGCGGGTTCGCCATCGCGCACCACGTGACCGACGGCGTGACGGCGGGTGAGCACCTCCCACGGCAGGTAGTACGACTCGGTCATGCCGAGCGGTTCGAGCAGCCGGGCGCGGACCACGTCCTCGAAGGGCTCACCCGACACCACCTCGACGACCCGTCCGGCCAGCTGGAACCCGGCGTTGCAGTAGGAGAACACCTCGCCGGGCGCGAAGTTCTGCGGCAGTTCGCCGAACCGCTCGATCGCCAGCGCCAGCGCGTTGTCACCCCATCCGGTGGTGAAATCGACGTCGCCGAGGAACCCGGCGGAGTGCGTGAGCAGATGACGCAGGGTCACCGTCTCCCGCGCCACCGGATCCGTCAGCGGGAGACCCGGGAGATGGACGGCGACCGGCTCGTCCAGGTTCAGCGCCCCGTCTTCGACCAGGGCGAGCACGGCGGCCGCGGCGAAGGTCTTGCTGGTGGAGCCGATCATGAACAACGTGCCGGGATCGACCGGAAGCCCGGTGTCCACACTGGACACCCCGGTGGCGAACACCGACTCCGCGCCCCGGTGCGTCACCCCCACCACGGCCCCGGGGACGCCCGCCCCGCGAGCCTCCTCGTCGAGCACCCCTTGCAGCTCCTGAACGTTCGACACCCGTGTCCCCTTTCGTCCGGTCAGGCCAGCGTTTCACCGTGGCACGGGCATCGGATCGTGGAAACCGACGAACATCGGCCGCCCGCTTCGTCGGTACCGGCAAGCCGTGACCGGGGTGCGGGCGATATCACGTAGCCCGGGAGATCACGGCCCGGGTACACTGATCGTGCGGTCCGCTCAGTTCTGCCTCGGGCCGCGTTTCGTTGTCGAAGACCACGCGCCGCGGCCCCCGAGGTCTGCGCCGGGCAGGACAACCCTTTCTATCCTTACGGAGATACCAGGGCGCACCCGCGTCCATACGCTTATGAGCACACCTACTTTCACCGAACTCGGCCTGCCCGAGACCCTCGTCGACGCGCTGGCCGAGCAGGGCGTCACCAGCCCGTTCCCGATCCAGGCCGCCACGCTGCCGCATTCGCTGGCCGGCCGGGACGTCCTCGGCCGCGGCCGCACCGGCTCCGGCAAGACCTACGGCTTCGTGCTGCCCGTCCTCGCCCGGCTGGCCGACGGCCCGACCCGGCGCCGCCCCGGCCGCCCGCGCGCGCTGGTCCTGGCGCCGACCCGCGAACTGGCCACCCAGATCGAGGCGTCGTTCCTGCCGCTGGCCAAGCCGCTCGGCCTCAAGGTCACCACCATCTTCGGCGGCGTCAGCCCCAACCCGCAGATCACCCGGCTGCGTGACGGCGTCGACATCGTCGTCGCCTGCCCCGGCAGGCTCGCCGACCACATGCGCTCGGGTGAGGCGAAGCTTGACCACGTCGAGATCACCGTGCTGGACGAGGCCGACCACATGGCCGACCTCGGCTTCCTGCCCGACGTCCGGCGCATCATGGGCGAGACCCCGGAGCGCGGGCAGCGGCTGCTGTTCTCAGCGACCCTCGACGCGGGCGTCGACGTGCTGGTCAAGCGCTTCATGCACGACCCGGTCACGCACAGCGTCGACTCGGCCCAGTCGCCGGTCTCGACCATGAAGCACCACGTGCTGCACCTGGAGGAGACCCACCGGCTGCCGGTGCTGATCGACCTCACCGCCGCGCCGGGCCGCACGCTGGTGTTCACCAGGACCAAGCACCGTGCCAAGCAGCTGACGCGCAAGCTCATGGCCTCCGGCGTGCCGGCGGTCGAACTGCACGGCAACCTCGGCCAGACCGCGCGGACGCGCAACCTGGAGGCGTTCGCCTCCGGCGCGGCGAAGACGCTGGTCGCGACGGACATCGCCGCCCGCGGCATCCACGTCGACGACGTCACGCTGGTCATCCACGCCGACCCGCCGGTCGAGCACAAGGCGTACCTGCACCGCTCCGGCCGCACGGCGCGCGCCGGCGCGTCCGGCACCGTCGTCACGCTGATGACCGACGAGCAGGTCAGGGACGTCCGCGACCTCACCCGCAAGGCGGGTATCAAGCCGACCACGACGCAGCTCGGCCCCGGCCACCCGCTGCTGTCGGAGCTGGCCCCCGGTGAGCGTTCGTTCACCGCGTCGCCGCGGCGGCCGATCGTGGACACGCGCCCGAAGAAGGTCACCGCCAGCGGCGAGGCCATCCGCGGCAAGGGCGAGGAAGAAGAGCGTCCCGTCAACCGGGGCACCAGGACCGGTCGCGGCCGTGGCCCGTCCGCCGGTGGCCGGGGTGCTTCCGGTGGCGGCCGGGGTCGTGGTGGCTCCTCCGAGGGTCGTTCGCGTCAGCCGCGGACCGAGGGCGACCGCCGTGGCGGCGCTTCCGCCGGTCAGGGCCGTCGTGCGGCCGAGACCGCCGGCGGACGTCGCGAAGGCGCACCCAAGGGCGGCCAGGCTCGCCAGGGGCGCCACAGTGCCTCCGAGTCCCAGCCGCGCCGGGGTGGCACTTCCGCCGGTGCCTCGAAGTCCCAGTCCTCGCGGAACCAGTCCGGTGGGGCTCCGGCCCGCCGGGGCGGTGCCGCCGCGTTCTCCTCGGGAACGCGCGCCGGCTCTCGCCGCTCTCGCTAGGTCTCTCCGGACACGCGTGTCTGGAGCCGGATCACGAAGTTCCGGCTTCAGACACGCGAGTTTCCCCTCTAATCACGCGAGTTCCGCCTCTGATCACGCGAGTTCCGGCTTTGATCACGCGCGTCGGGCGGCGGAGCGGGCTTCAGCGGCCGCGCGACGCTCCTCGAAGCGCGACGCCTGGGTTTCGAGGGCCTTCAGGAACTGGTCGAGTTCGTCTCGCGCCTTCTCCCCCTCCTCGCCGAGCCCTTCCAGCTCGAAGATCTTCCACTGCCGCAGTAACGGCCAGATGACCTCGTCGTGGTGGATCCGCAAGTCGTAGATGCCCGCTTTCGCGATCAGCGCGGCCTTCCGCGTGAAACTCGGGATCACCGCGCCCGGCATCTGGAACTGGATGACCTCGTCGGTGATGGCGCGCATCATCGCGTCGGGGGAAAGCTCCAGCGACGCCTGCACCAGGTTCCGGTAGAAGAGCATGTGCAGGTTCTCGTCCATCGCGACCCGCGCGAGCAGCTTCTCGCACAACGGATCCTGCGTGTACTTCCCGGTGTTGCGGTGCGAAATCCGCGTCGCGAGCTCCTGGAACGACACGTACGCGAAGACGTTCAGCAGCGCCTTGTCGCCACTGTCGTACCCGGCCTGCATGGTCTGCATCCGCGCTCGCTCCAGCTCGACCGGGTCCACCGCGCGCGTCACCAGCAGGTAGTCGCGGATGCAGATGCCGTGGCGGCCTTCTTCGGCGGTCCAGCGGTGCACCCACGTGCCCCACGCGCCGTCGCGGCCGAAGGCGCGCTCGATCTCGCGGTGGTAGCTCGGCAGGTTGTCCTCGGTGAGGAGGTTGACCTCCAGCGAGGTCCGCGCGATCGGCGACACCCTCGACTGCTCGGGATCCCAGGGCTCCCCGCCCAGTTCGGCGAAGTTCTTCCCCTCGCTCCACGGCACGTACTCGTGCGGCATCCACTCCTTGGCGACCGTGAGATGCCGGTTGAGGTTCTCCTCCACCGTCCCCTCGAGTTCGAGCATCAGCCGGGTGCTTTCGGGGACCGCCATGCGTTTCTTCCTTCCGGGGTACGGGAAACGCTACCTACGACACCGTAACTTACGGTGCCGTAGGTAGGCCACCTCCGGGAGATGAACGCCGGGACTCGTGAGTGGCAGGGAGGCGCCTTTGCCCTGCCCCTCGGTAACCGTCATCGCCACTCACGAGGCCAGAGATCCCAGCGGGCACCCGAATCGACGATGAAGGATTCAGGACACTCAATGTCCCCATTCCTTCACCGTCGCGAGGTCGCACGGCTTCGGGTCGGCTTCGGATGTCGCGAAAGCCACTTTCGGGACGTCTGATGTCCCGAAAGTGGCTTTCGCGACATCGGGCGTGGCGGTGAGGTGGCGGTACAGCGGGTCGTGAGTGGCAAGTGTCGCCCTAACGCGACTTACCACTCACGAGGCCGGAACGGCCGCCGGTTTCGGCACCAGCTGCTCGATCGCGTAAGGGATGCTCAGCACGGTGTTGAACGAGATCGCGGCGCCGACCGGCGGGTTCTCGTAGGTGATGAACAGATCCCGCTTGTCCGCCGAGACCTTCAGCTTGCGCCGACCGGCCGGATCCCGAGCGCCAGCACGGCGTCGTGATCGGACAGGCCGAGGGTGACGATCCGCGACGGCTGCTTCTCGACCGTCGTCAACCCGTACTTGTGCTCGACGGTCACCGGGAAGGTGCCGCGCGCCTCCGCCGGTACCAGCGTTTCGTCGACCGATTGCGAAGCTCCGCATCCGGCCACCAGCAACGACATCATCAGCACGGTCAGGCAGCCTGGCCAAAGTCCTAAAGGGACGCGGTGAGACCTCGGGCACGCAGGACCGAGCGTTCCAGCGGCCGGAAGACCAGCAGTTCGATACCGACGCCGACCAGCAGGATCAGGAAGATCGCGGAGATCACGCCTTCCATGCTGTTGAACGACGAACCTTCGTTCAGGTACGCGCCGAGCCCCTTGCCGAGCGCCGGGGACAGCGCGATCAGCTCGGCGGCCATCAGCGAACGCCACGAGAACGCCCAGCCCTGTTTGAGTCCGGCCAGGAAGCCGGGCAACGCCGCGGGCAGCAGGATGTGCCGGGCCGACGAAAGCCGGTTCGCGCCCATCACCTGGCCGACGCGCGGCAGGATCGGCGGGATCTGGTCGATGCCCGAGACGAGGCCGTTCGCGATCGAAGGGACCGAACCCAGCAGGACGACGAAGTAGATCGAGGCGTCGTTCAGCCCGAACCACAGGATCGCCGCCGGCACCCACGCCACCGACGGGAGGCTCTGCAGCCCGGTCAGGAACGGCCCGACCGCGGCGCGGACGAGCCGGACCTTCGCCACCAGCAGGCCGAGCGGGGTCCCGATGACCACGCCGATCAGGAAGCCCAGCGCCGCCCGGTGCACCGACGTCCAGACGAACTCGAAGATCTCGCCGGTGGTCGTGATGCCGACGAGTTCGTCCCACACCGCGAGCGGAGCGGGCAGCATCGCCTCCGGCCAGAACGCGGCGGCCCACAGGGCCTGCCACAGCGCGACCAGCAGGGCCAGGAAGACCACCGGCGGCACGAAGCCGCGCAGGAACCGCTTCCCCCGGCTTTCCCGGTTTTCCCCGGTGGGGGTGTCGAGCGAGTCGAGCCCCGCGCCGACGGCCTCGTCCGCCGCTGTGTCGGGGCCGTCAAGCCGCGGCATGGGTACTGATCACCTCCCGGAGATGACCGGTGATCTCCAAGGTCAGCTCTTCGGCGTCGGAGGCTTGGACGTCGCGCCATTCCCGCACGACCCGGCCCGGCCGCGACGAGAGCAGCACGACCCGCTGGCCGAGCCGGACGGCCTCGCGGACGTCGTGGGTCACGAACAGCACCGACGTGCCGGTGCTGCGGTAGACGCGCAGCAGTTCGCCCTGGAGGACGTCGCGGGTGATGGCGTCGAGCGCGGCGAACGGCTCGTCCATCAGCAACAGCGACTGCTCCGGGTCACCGCCGACGCGCAGGGTCGCGGCCAGCGCCCTGGCGAGCGCGACGCGCTGCCGCATCCCGCCGGACAGCTCGTGCGGCCGCTTGTCACCCGCGCCCCCGAGGCGGACGAGTTCGAGCAGTCCGGCGGCCTTCTCGCGGCGCTCGGTCCGGCTGAACCCGGCGAGGCGCAGCGGCAGTTCGACGTTGCGGGCCGCGGTCAGCCACGGCATCAGCGCGGCCTCCTGGAACATCACCGCGGGCCGGGAGGTCTCGAGCGTGATCGAGCCCGACGTCGGCCTGTCGAGGCCCGCGACCAGGTTCAGCAGGGTGCTCTTGCCGCAGCCGGAGGCGCCGAGAAGACAGACGAACTCGCCGGGGGCGACCGTCAGATCCATCCCGTCGAGGGCCACGACGGCGCGGCCGGTCGGCCCGAACACCTTCCGGACCCCGTCGAGCCGCACGGCGACACCGGTGGACAGGCCGGGCTCCAAGGTGGTCGTCATCGCTGATCCCCTCCGGTCACTTCGTCAGCCCGGGCGCGTTCACGCCGGGCTTGCCCTGCTCTTTGAGCACGGCGTTGAGCGGGCCGAAATCGGCGAACCCCTTGAGGTCCACCGCGGACTTCACCACGCCCGCGGTCACCGAGTCCTGCGCGAGCTGGGTGAAGGTCGACGCCACCGGATCGATGCCGAGGTCGATGCCGGAGAAGGCGCGGTCGAGGACCGCCTCGCTCAGTGTGCTGCCCGCGAGCGCCTTCAGTTCTCCGTTGACCACCTTCTTCGCCTCGGCGGGGTTGGTCTTCGCCCAGTCGATGGCGGCGAGTTCGCCCTTGAGGATGGCGGTGACGGTCTCCGGGTGCTGCTGCAGGAACTCGCTGCGCACGATCACGACCGTGGTCGGGAACTTGCCTTCCGGCCACAGGGTCTTCTCGTCCAGCAGGACCTTCGCGCCCGCGTCCAGCACCAGCCGCGAGGACCACGGCTCCGGCAGCCAGCCGCCGTCGAGTTCGCCCTTCTTGAAGGCGTCGAACGTCTTCGGGTTGTCGAGGTTGGTGATCTTGACGTCAGGCAGTTTCTTTTCGGCGATGAACTTCTTGAGCGCGACGTCCTGGGTGTTCGCCAGCGACGGCGTCGCGATGTTCTTGCCGGTGAGCTGCTCGGGCGTGGCGATCTCGGGCTTCACCACCAGTTGCGCGCCGCCGCTGACCGCGCCGGAGACGAGCTGGATAGCGCCCTTCGACTTGGTGAAGGCGTTGATCGCCGGCCCGGAGCCGATGAAGGCGATGTCGAGCGAGTTGCCGAGCAGCGCGTTGACCTCTTCGGGGCCGGCGTTGAACGTCTGCGTGGTGAGCTTCGTCGAGCCGAGTCCCTTGGCGAAGAAGCCGTTCTTGACCCCGATCAGCGCGGGCGTGTGCGTCACGTTCGGGAAGTACCCGACGCGCACCTCGCCCGCGGCGCCCTGGCTTTTCTGCTCCGACGGCGCCGCGGCGTTCTCCGCGCGTGAACACCCCGCGATCCCACCGGCCAGGGTCAAGGCGGCGAAGGCCGCGGCCAGCAAGCGGGTTCTGTGGTGGGTGCTCACGGGGATGTCGCCTTTCGGGGGATACAGCTCAGCCTCGGGTGGTGGCCGCGAGAGTCGCATGTTCACCCACCTGCCTGCATCGCCATCCGGATGACGGGAAAGATGCTGAGAAAGCTTGACACCAGGCGGAACCGTTGTTCCACATGTCAGGACAGTCGTCCCGGACGCCGCTCCCCCGATCGGGCGCCCTCCCGGTGTAACGGTCCGGGCCGAACGGGCGAATGACGCTTAGTGGTGACGCACCCTCGGACCGTCGCGATGGCGGGCGTGCTGACCGCCGGTATCGGGCTGGGCGTCGTCGCGACGACGCTCAAGATCGCCGACGGCACGCACACCGCGCTCGACACCACCCTGTCCACCACGACCGGGTTCCTCTTCCTCCTCGCCGGCGCCGTCGCGCACGTGCGCCGCGCCTCGAATCCCATCGGCGTCCTCATCGCCTTGGCCGGGCTCGCGTTGTTCGCCGAGGACCTCCAGTTCGCCGGGAACGCCGTCGCGCACACCACCGGGCTGGCGCTGACGGCCGCGTCCAGCCCGGTGATCGCGCATCTCGTGCTCGCCTTCCCCCACGGGCGGCTCCGGTCCCGCTGGGAACGCGTGCTCGCCTTCTCCGCCTACGCCGTGGTCTTCGGGTCGGCCGTCCTCGGCCTGCTGGTCAACGACGATCCGAAGAACCTCGCCGCGATCGCCGCGTCCCCGGAGGCCGAACAGCTGGTCAAACGGCTGCTGGAACTCGTCGGCGCGCTGATCGGCGGCGGGGTCGTGGTGGTGCTGCTCTACCGCTGGCTCGCCGGACGGCTTCCGCAGCGGCGGCTGCTCTCCCCCGTCCTCGCGATCGCCGTGGCCGGCGCGGTGAGCACCACCGTCGGCAGCGCGCTCGGCTCCGCGAATCCGGCGTCCGAGCCGCTGCTGGAGGTCTACCGGATCTCGTTCTGCCTGTGGCCGCTGGCGTTCCTGATCGGGGTGCTGCGGGCCAGGGTCGGCAACGCGGAGATGATCCGGCTCCTGCTGGAACGCGACGGCTCCGGACTGGCCGCGCTCGTGCAGGGCGACGAGGTGTGGAAGGACAGCCGGTCGATCGACGCGCTCGACGCCGCCGCCGGGCTGGTGCTGGACAACCAGCGGCTCGCCGCGGAACTGGAGGAACGCCTCGTCGAGGTCCAGGCCTCGCGTGCCCGCATCGTGGCCGCCGCCGACGACGAGCGCAGGCGGGTCGAACGGGATCTGCACGACGGCGCGCAACAACGGCTGGTCAGCGTCGTGCTGCTGCTGAGGATGGCCGAACGGCGGCTCGGGGACGACCTCACCCCGGCCGTCGCGACCCTGCTGACCGGCACCGTCGACGAACTGCAGGCCACCATCACCGAACTACGCGAACTCGCGCGTGGGCTCCGGCCCGCGATCCTCACCGAGGCCGGGCTGATCCCCGCGGTCCGGTCGCTGCTGGCCAGGGTCCCGCTCGCCGTCGACCTCGCGGGGGCGGACGTGCCCCGGCTCAGCGGCGCCGTCGAGGCGACGGCCTACTTCGTCGTCTCGGAAGCGGTCACCAACGCCCTGAAACACGCGCGGGCGCGGGAGGTCCGCGTGCGCATCGACGTCGAGGAGGACAGCCTGCGGGTGGACGTCCACGACGACGGCACCGGTATGGCCGACCTCGACGGCGGCTCCGGGCTGCACGGCCTCCGCGACCGGGTCCGCGCGCTGGGCGGCGAACTGACCGTCGACGGCGAGCCCGGCGCGGGCACCACGGTTTCGGCCGTCATTCCCCTGGGTGGTTAGGCCAGCCCGCGGATAGTGCGCGCGGGCGGGCGCACGCCCTGGATCGACGCGATCATCTCCAGCACCTGGCGGGTGCGCTTCACCTCGTGCACCCGGAACACCTTCGCGCCCTCGGCCACCGCCCACGCCGTCGCGGCGAGGGTCCCGTCGACCCGCTCCGCGAGCTCCACGCCGAGCGTCTCGCCGACGAAATCCTTGTTGGACAGGGCCATCAGCACCGGCCAGCCGGTGTCGGCCAGTTCCCGCGCGTGCCGCAGCAGCGCCAGGCTGTGCCAGGTGTTCTTGCCGAAGTCGTGAGTCGGGTCGATCAGCACCCCCGCACGCGGTACGCCGAGCGCGACGACAGCCTCGGCGTGCGCCGTCGTCTCCGCGACGACGTCCGCGACGATGTCCGGGTAGCGCACCCGGAACGGGCGGGTGCGCGGGACGGCGTTCCCGGTGTGCGAGCAGACGTAGCCGGTGCCGAATTCCGCCGCGACCTCGGCCAGCTTCGGATCGGCCCCCGCCCAGGTGTCGTTGATCAGGTCCGCGCCCGCCTCGGCCGAGCGCCTGCCCACCTCGTGGCGCCAGGTGTCGACGCTGATCACCAGGTCGGGGTGCAGTTCGCGGATCCGTTCGACGAACGGGACCACCCGTCGGATCTCTTCCTCGACGTCGACCTCCGCGCCGGGGCCCGCCTTGACCCCGCCGATGTCGACGATGTCGGCCCCCTCCGCCACCGCCCGCGCGACGGCCGCGAGCGCGTCCGGGTCCGAGAAGGTCGCGCCCTTGTCGTAGAAGGAATCCGGGGTGCGGTTGACGATCGCCATGACCAGGGCGCGGTCCCGGGCGACGCGGCGCCCGCGGAAGGTCAGCTCGTTCACGGACCGATCGTAGGCGAGCGGGGAGCGTTCGCGGAGAATGCCGCCCATCGGGACCGTCCCGGGGACCGGGAACGGCCATTCGAGTGGCATATCTGATATATGACGCAAGAGATCGGATCTCTCTTGACTCGTCGTCGAGAAGGCGAGTAGACGTTGTCCCGCAAGGAAGTTCAGCCCGGCGACCAGGTCGCCCCACAGCTGGTCGGGATGTCGACGGACGGCGGATCGGCATCCCGGCCACCACTCCCCCGGTTTCCCGGCGCAGGAAGGGCCTCGAAATGTCACCGGATCCTCTTCGCGCGGCACGGCTCTCGCGGCGCACGGTACTGGCGGGAACCGCGGGCGCCCTCGGCGCGCTCGCCCTGCCCGGCGTGGCCACGGCGGCGCCTGTGGACCTGTCACGGGCCGTCGTCGACTCGACGATGAAGCGCTACACCCCGGCCACCCTCGGCGGCTGGGGCTACACCCGCGGCCTCTACCTCTACGGCCAGTACCTGGTGTACCGGCGTACCGGCGAGAAGGCCTACCTCGACTACATCCTCGCCTGGTACGACCGGTTCGTCACCGAAAGCGGGATCTCGAACGGCTTCACGAACCTCGACGCGATGCGGTCCGGGCAGATGTTCCCGTTGCTGTACACCGAAACCGGGCAGGCGAAGTACAAGACCGCGGCGGACCAGCTGCGCCACCGGTTCCCGTCCTATCCCCGGACGTCCGACGGCGGGATGTTCCACGCCACGAGCAAGACCGGGCAGCTGTGGGCGGACGGCGTGTACATGGCGCAGCCGTTCCTCGCCCTGTACGGCAAGACCTTCGGCGATCCCGGCTACTGCTACGAAGAGGCCGCGAAGAACGTCAGCGTCTACTTCGACCGGCTCAAGGAGCCCGCCAAGGGCCTGCTCTACCACGCCTACGACGAGGACGGCTCGGAACCGTGGGCGTCCGGCGCCGGACGGCATTCGAAGTACCACTGGGCCCGTGCGATCGGCTGGCTCGGGATGACCTCGATCGACCTCCTCGAGATCCTGCCGGCCGGGCATCCGCGGCGGCAGCGTCTCGTCGACGTCGTCAAGTTCCTCGCGGCGGGCTACACCCGCTGGCAGGACCGGGCTTCGGGCCGCTGGTTCCAGCTCGTCGACCGGGGCGGCGACAAGGACAACTGGCTGGAGACGTCGGCCTCGGCGATGTACACGTTCCTGCTCTCCCGCGCGGTGGAACGCGGCCACGTCGGCCAGGAGTACCGACCTGTCGCCGCGAAGGGCTATCGCGGCGTGTTGTCCCAGATTTCGACCGGTTCCGACGGATTGACCGACATCGCGAACATCTCCGAGGGCACCAATGTCGGCGACACGGCGTATTACTACGGGCGTAAGCGCAACACCAACGATTTCCACGGTCTCGGCGCGTTCCTCATCATGAATGAGCAACTAGCTTTCTGAGGTCACCGCACCGGCCGAAAGACGCTTTCCCCAGGTCACGAGCGGGGAAGGCGTCTTTCGGTCGTTTTCCGGGCAGTGCCGGGGCTTGACGGGAGGCGCTAACATCGCACGCTGCGACGCCCACTCCCAGGAGGGACGACCGGATGCGCGAGACGCCGACCCAGGCTTCTTATACCCGGCTCGAACTCGGTGACACCAGCACGATCCCGGTAGGTGTGACGGTTTCCCCGCACGTCTCACTGGTTTCGATGCTCGTCGAGGTCGTCGGCGGATACGACCGCGGCCTGCCCGCAGCCTGGCGCCGCCAGGTGGGCTCGGCGATCCCCGAGCAGGGATACCGCGCGGCGAGCGCGCTCGCCCGCCGGGGCACCTCGGTGCAGCCGGACTTCATCGTCCCGATCAGCCCCGGCGCGGACTCGTCCGCCGCCGCCCAGGCGGAAATGCTGCGCGAGCTGACCGAGGCCGACGTCCTGAAGGGGCTGGAGGAGGTCTTCGGCGACAGGCTGCCCGCGCAATGGCGGCAGGCCGCCGACCATCCCAGACGCTGGGTCGCCTCGCTCGCGGACGCCTTCACCGCGACCAGGCTGGCGACCGAGAACCTGTGGACCAAGGCCCGGCCCCTGCTCGACCGCGAGATCGAACGGATCGGGGTCGCCTCCGTCCGCGGCGGGACCGACGCGGTGCTCGGCCTGCTGCGGCCCCATTTCCGGTTCAGCAACGGCTCCCTGCTGCTGCCCGACGCCGAACCGGCGCGGTACACCACCCGCGGCCGCAAGCTGATCCTCGTCCCGATGCTCGCGGGCTGCCGGTCGGCGGTGTCCAACTTCGACGAAGAGGACGCCATCTGGATCGGCTATCCCTTGCCGGGACTCGACGGCCTGCTCGAGAACGGCAAGCAGGAAACAGCCCCCGGAGTCGACGGACTCGACCTGGTGGTCGGCGCTCACCGCGCGAAACTGTTGCGGCACCTGGGGAAACCCGCCCGGATGGGGGAGATCGCGAATCTGCTGTCCTGTGCCGCGAGCACCGCGACGTACCACTGCGAACAACTTGTCTCGGCGGGCCTGATCCAACGGCACCGCGAGGGTCAGGTCGTCCTCGTGGTCCGGACGCCTCGCGGCGACGCGCTGGTGGACCTGCTCTCGTGAGTGGCAAAGACGGTTCTGACCATCCTTACCACTCACGAGCCCCCTAGACCTTCTGCAGCCCCGGCTTCCCGGCCTCGACGACGTAGCTGCGGTCCGCGGCCAGGGTCACCTTCGAGAAGTCGTACTCGGCGGTGTCCGAAACCGTCATGAAGTCCGCCCGCATCTGCGTTTGCGACGCCGTCACCCGGACGTAACCGCGTTTTCCCCGGCAGTACTTGATATGCGGGTTGTTCGACAGCCACGCCGACGACGGGTCGGTCGCGGTGTCGCTGTTGCTGGTGACCGAGGTCGTCACCAGTTCCGAACCGAACACCGGGTCGCTGTGGTTGAAGTAGTCGCGGCGCAGATCGGCCGCCCAGTGCCGATGGACGTCGCCGGTCAGCACGATCGGGTTCGGCACCTTGCGGTCCACGATGCCCTTCGCGATCCTGTCGCGCGAAGCCTCGTAGCCCTGCCAGGAATCGGGGCTCTCACAGGTCGCCTTGTTGCCGTCGCCGTCACGGGTGGCGAAGAAGACCTGCTGGCCGAGGAAATCCCACTTCGCCGGCTGCGTCTCCAGCGCCTTCAGCAGCCACGCCTCCTGTGCGGTACCCAGGATGCTGCGCGACGTCGACCGCATGTCGGTGCACGACGGGCCCGCCGAACCCGAGGGGTCGGGCACCTGCGCGTTGCGGTACTGCCGGGTGTCGAGCATGTGGAACCGGGCGAGGTTGCCCCAGCCGAACTGCCGGTACAGGCGGATGGTCGCGCCGCTCGGCTTGGCGGTGGAACGGATCGGCATGTTCTCGTAGAACGCCTGGAATCCGGCGGTCTTGCGCGCCGCGGTGGCCGGGCTGGTGGTGCCGTTCCAGTTGTTCATCACCTCGTGGTCGTCGAAGACCACGATCCACGGCGCCATCGCGTGCGCGTTCTGCAGATCGGCGTCGGTCTTGTGCTGGGCGTGCCGGGCGCGGTACTGGGCCAGCGTCGTCACGTCGTCGGTGAAGGCCAGTTTCCGCGGATTCCGTTCGGCGGCGACGCGGCCGGACTTCCTCTCGTACATGTAGTCGCCGAGGAACAGCACCAGTTCCGGATTGTCGGCGAGCATGCCCTTGTACGAGTGGTACCAGCCCTCCTCCCAATGCTGGCAAGAGGAGAAGCAGTACTTCAGCTGATTGACCGCGGCACCGGCGGCGGGAGCCGTCCGGGTCCGGCCGACCGGCGAAATGTAGCCACTGGTCTTGAACCGGTAAAAGTATTCACGTCCCGGTTCCAGTCCGACCGGCTCGATGTGCACGCTGTGCCCGGTGGCACGGGCCGCGGTCGCGGTGCCGTTCTGCGCGATCGAGGAGAACGCCTGGTCGTTCGCGATCTCCCAGTCCACTGTGTACGAAGCGTCCGGCATGCCGCCGAAGCCGTCGGGGTTCAGCGGGGCCTGCGCGAGCCGCGTCCACAGCACGACACTGTCCGGCAGGGGGTCACCCGAAGCGACACCGAGCTGGAACGGGTCGCGGATCGCGGGCGCCGCCGCCATCGTTCTCGCGTTCGCCCACGAGGGCACTGTCGACGACAACGCCGCCGCCGAAACCGCCGCGGCACCACCGAGGAGTACCGCCCGCCGGTTCACCTGACCCATGAGAATTCAACCTTTCGAAGTGGGGAAAGAACGGGGAGGGATTTCACGCGGCGTAATCGGTGAGGCCGCCACTGCAGGCTTCGAGCGCCGGATTCGCGGCGGCGTTGGCGACGCAGACCTTGTAATAGACCCACGATCCCTTCGCGACCGGGACGGCCTTGTCGACGTGGGTGCCGTTACCGCCGGAAGCCCAGACGTAGAACGGCCCGGCGCCGCCCTTCAGCCAGTACGCGACCACGGCGGACTTGCCGTCGGCGTCCTTGTCGTAGACCAGGAAATGCGCGTCCGACGAGCGGAACTGCCCCTCGCCGGCGCAGACGCCGGTGGAACATTCGGCGCTGCCGGAACCGACCCCGCAGTCGGGCGCGATCCGCTGATCCGAGCCGGTGTAGACGTAACCGTCGGAAATGTAACCGCCGAGCGCGGGGACGTAATCCCACAACGTCGTCTTGCCGAGAGGACCGGTGACCTCGGTCCCGATCGTCTGGCAGTCGATGGTCACCGCGGCGCCGTTGGCCACCGTGCGCACCGCGGTCGAGGTGGTGCTCGGGGCGCGGCGCACGTTCAGCGGATCACCCGCCGTCTTCACCGTCCCGGTGGCCGCGGCCAGCGCGGGAGTCGCGCCGGCGAGGCCCAAGGCGCCCGCCGTCGCCAGCACGAGAAAGAAGCCGGCGAGCCGCCGGACACTTGAACGCTTCATGGCTTCCAGCGTCGACCGGCGTCGTACACATCACGTACAAACCGGACCGGCGTCTGCACATGCATGCGAATGGATCTAGCCAACCATGGCGGGACGGCAATATTATCGGCGGATATGGGGCTCCTGCCGTATTGGCGGTTTAGGTGACTATTCTCGGGTTTCGCGTTCTCGGTCCGCTCGAAGTGGCGGTGGACGGACAGGTGGTGCCGCTCGGCGGCCCCAAACCACGTCTGCTGCTCGCCGCTCTCCTGCTTCAACCCAACGTCGTCGTCTCCACGGAACTGCTGATCGAGGTCCTGTGGCCCTCGTCGGCTCCCCGTTCCGCGGCGGCGAACATCCGCACCTACGTCCATTCACTCCGCAAACGTCTCGCCGATCGCGACCCCGGACTGGGGGAACGCATCGGCAGCCGGGCATCCGGCTACATCCTCAAAGCCACCCCTGGGGAGATCGACCACATCAGATTCGGCGAGCTGGCCGCCCGCGCGCAGGACGCGCTCGGGCACGGGGAGGCCGAATCCGCCCTCGACCTGCTGGACCAAGCCGAAGCGCTGTGGCGTGGAGAAGTTCTCGAAGGACTCCCCCACGACCACGGCTGGGGCGCCACCGTGGCCCGGCTGACGGAATCGCGGCTCGCGGTACAGGAACAGCGGTTGCGGGCGAGGATCGAACTCGGCCGGACCGCCGAAGCCGTCGCCGAACTGCGCGGCCTGGTCACCGAGCATCCCTTGCGCGAGGAACTCTGGCAGCAGCTGATCGTCGCGTTGCGGGCCGACGGCCGCACGGCCGACGCGATCGAGACCTACGAAACGGCCGAAAAGGTACTCGCCGACGAACTCGGCACCGAACCGGGGCCGCGGCTGCGGGAACTGCGGGCCTCACTGGTCTTGACGCACTCCCTGCCCCCGGAAGCCGTGGCGGCCGCCCTCACCCGGCCGATGACCCCGGTCTGCCAGCTGCCGCTGGACCTGCCGGACTTCACCGGCCGCGACGAAGTGGTCGGCGAGCTCGCCTGCCTCTTCCGCGACCGCCGCGAACGGGAGAAGCCCGCGATCGCGGTGCTTTCGGGGGCGCCGGGCGTCGGCAAGTCCTCGGTCGCGATCAGGGTGGCGCACGCGGTCCGGGAGGACTTCCCGGACGGCCAGCTGCACGTCGACCTCGCCGGGACGTCGTCCTCGCCCCGGCCCCCGATGACCGTGCTCGCCGAGTTGCTCCGCGCGTTGGGCGTCCCCGACGCGGGACTGCCGCGTGATCTTCCCGAACGCGCGGCGCTGCTGCGGTCCCGGCTGGCGACCATGCGGCTGTGCGTCGTCCTCGACGACGCCGGCAGCGCGGCGCAGGTCCGGCCGCTGCTGCCCGGCGCGGGCGCCTGCGCGGTGCTGATCACCAGCCGGGTGCGGATGCCGGATCTGGCCGGGGCCACCCCGGTCGACGTCGACCTCCTGCCCGAGGCCGAGGCCGCGAAGCTGCTCGAAGGCATCGTCGGCACCGACAGGGTCACCGCCGAGCCGGAGAGCGCGGCCGCGATCCTGCGCCACTGCGGGTATCTGCCGCTGGCGATCCGGGTCGCCGGGGCGAAGCTCACTCACCGGCCGGGCTGGACGCTGCGCGTGCTGGCGGACAGACTGCGGGACGAAAGACGAAGACTCGACGAACTCCGCGTCGGCGATCTGGCCGTCCGCGCCAGTGTCACGCTCAGCTACGACCTCCTGCCGATGTCGGCGGCGAGCGCGTTCCGCGGGCTGGGCGGGCTCGGCTCGGTCCAGTTCCCCGCCTGGGTGGTCGCGGCCCTGCTCGGCCGCGCGCACGCGGACGACGTCCTCGACGTGCTGGTGGACTCCCACCTGGTCGACCTGATCGGCTCGGACGGCACCGGCGAGCCCCGCTATCGGCTGCACGACCTGCTGCGGTGCTACGCCGCCGAACTGCGCGCGCACGACATCCCGGCGAAGGCGCACGACGCCACGAAGCGGGTCCTGGAGGGCTATCTCGCGCTCGCGCTCGAAGCCGCGGACCGGATGCCGATCCACTTCTTCGGGCTCTACCGGGACGACACGGCCGTCCAGCCCGCCCTCCCGCCGGGAACCGCGCAGCTGGTCGAGGATCCGGCCGCCTGGTTCGCCGCCGAGCGGCACACCTGTGTCGCCGCCGTCGCACTGGCCGCCGACCTCGGCTTCGACTCGCTGGCCTGGCGCCTCGCCGCCGCGCTGACGCCGTACTTCGACCAGCGCGGCCACCAGGACGACTGGCTGCACACGCACGCCGTCGCGCTGGCCGCCGCCCGCCGGTCCGGCGAGGTCCACGGGGAGGCGATCATCCAGCGCAACCTCGGCCAGGTCCAGCTGTACCAGGACAGTTACGCCGAGGCCTTGATCGCGTTCGAGCAGTCGCAACTGCTGTTCGACAAGATCGGCGACGCGCGGGGAGCGGCGATCGCGCTGGCCGGGCTCGGCACCGTGCTGCGGATCAAGGGCGAGGACGCCGTCGCGCTGGAGCACTGTCACGCCGCACTCGACCAGTTCTCGGCGGCCGGCGATCCGCACGGTGAGGCCGTCGCGCGGATCGCGATCGGCGCGGTGTGGCTGGCGCGGCGCCGGTTCGCCGACGCGGAACGCTGGTTCACCGAAGCGCTCGAACAGTCGGCGGACATCGGCGACCGGCATCGGGAGGCGCACGCGTTGAAGCGGCTCGCGATGCTGCGGCAGCATCAGGGCAACCTCGCGGGCGCGCGGGAACGGGTCGACCGCGCCATCGCGATCTTCAACGAACTCGGCGACGACCATTGTGTCGGCTACGCGAACCAGAACCTCGGCGAACTGTATCTGCACAGCGGCGATCTGGCCCACGCGCAACTGCTGCTGGTCAATTCGCTGAGCGTGCACCGGCGCAACGGGGACCGCCGGTCCGAAGCCGAGGTTTCGCAGTTGCTCGGGGAACTGCACGAGGCGCTGAGCCAGCCCGAGCGATCGCGGACCTATTCGGAACGCGCGCTGGCGTTGTGGCGCGAACTCTCCGCGCGGCCACAGGAATCCGCGCTCGCTTCGCGGTTGCAGGAGTCCGCCGAAGCCTCTTACGGCGGCTCCGCGAGCGCCTGACCCTTTCGCAAGTCGGCACCTGGTTGCGGTCCACCTTCCGCGACCAGGTGCCGACTTGCGTTTGTATCGATCGTGTACAGGTCCCGGCGAAGCTCCCTTCATAGCAACCGAGAGTGCTCGAAGGGAGACCGGAATGGTCCGGACCGTGAAGGCCCGCCGCGTGATGGCGGCCGTGCTGGCTGTGCTGGCTTCGGGGGCGGTCACCGCGCTGGCCGCCAGCCCCGCGAACGCGGCGCCCGAAGGAACCTGGCGCGCCGATCTGTCCACTGTGGATGGCGACGACGTCAACGTCCGCAGCGACGGCGGCGTGCTCAGCCTGGAAAACGCCGCCTGGCACAGAAAACCCGACTCCATCGGCAGCCAGGGTTACCTGCTGCTGGCCGAGCAGCAGCTCGGAAAGCCGGTCAACCGCGTCACCGCCCAGGTGGCCGCCGACGCGCCGAAGGGCACCGAGGTCGAGGTCGACGTCCGCGGAAAGCTCAACTCCAACGACTGGACGGAGTGGACGCCTACCGAAGGCGGCGCCGCCCAGCTGTCCACTTCGGTCTCCACGGTCCAGGTCCGCATCGGACTGCGCACCCTGAACGACGGCGTGACCGCGAAGGTCAGCGACGTCACCCTCCAGGGTGAACTCGGCCCGCAGGCCAACGCGATCGGCGCGGCCGCGGCCCCGCTGACGTACAAGGTCTTCGCCACCCGCGAAGGTCTCCCCGGCGGCACCACCGCCAACGGGCACGTGATCAAGTCCCGCGACCACTTCGTCGCCCTGCCTTCGGGCCGCGGTCTCGCGCCGAAGAACACCGGCAACTACACCGTCCGGGTCTGCCGCACCGACAACAGCCGCTGCGAGTACGCGCCGGTGTGGGACGTCGGCCCGTGGAACACCAAGGACGACTACTGGAACCCGTCGGCCACCCGCCAGATGTGGAAGAACCTGCCGCAGGGCAAGCCCGAGGCGCAGGCCGCGTACCAGGACGGCTACAACGGCGGCAAGGACGAGTTCGGCCGCAAGCCCGCGAACCCGGCGGGTATCGACCTCGCGGACGGCACCTTCTGGGACGGCCTGAAGATGTCGGACAACGGCTGGGTCAACGCCTCGTACCTGTGGACCGGCTCCGGCCCGACCGGCGTCGTCAGCACGGCGGGCGACCCGATGAACGTCCGGGCGTCGGCGAGCACGAGCGCGGCGATCAAGGGCCTCGCGGCGAACTACGCGAAGGTCAACATCGAATGCTACGTCGAGGGTGACACCGTCACCGGCAAGTTCGGCACCAGCAACATCTGGGACCGGATCGGCCCGGGACACTACATCTCCGACACCTACCTGCAGACCGGCTCGGACCTGCCTGTCGCACCGAAGTGCTCGTAACCCCCTGATCGCGAAGGCCCGGCGTACCCCATAACGCCGGGCCTTCGCCCTTTTCGTGTGTCACTGAACGGCGCTTTTATTCACAACCATGAATGGTCTTCACAAGCGCGTAATCGTCGTGCGAAACTCCCGTGACGCATTTCCCACTGACGAATGGCGGGCATTGTGAGCGTTTCCCGGCGAACCCTGCTGACCACCGCTGCCGGTGCCGCCGTCGCGGCGACGGCGATCACCCCGGCCGCCGGTGCGGCTACCGCGGCGGAGCAAGAAGCCGACGGGCTAAGGACTTTCCGCCGGACGGCCGACTACGCGGTGACCAAACTGCGAGCCGTCGCACCCGGCGTGACGACCTTTCCGGAGATCACCCGGTTCGAGAAATGGACCTATTCCGCCAAGGGCGGCTGGATCGGCGGTTTCTGGCCGGGCACCCTGTGGCTCGCCTCGCTCTACAGCGGCGACCCGCGATTCCGGACCCTCGCGGCGGCGTCCGCGGAAAAGCTAGCGCCACGCCAGTACGAGACGAGCGATCACGACCTCGGATTCCTGTTCTACCCGTCCTGGGTGACCGGCTGGCGGCTCACCGGCGACGAGAAATGGCGCACCGGCGCGCTCAACGCCGCCGCGTCGCTCATTCAGCGATACAACGAAAAAGGGAAGTTCATCCGGGCGTGGGGCGCGCTCGGCACCCCAGGCAACGCCGGCCGGGTCATCGTCGACACGATGATGAACCTCGACCTGCTGACCTTCGCGAGCGAACAGACCGGCGACCGGAAGTACCTCGACATCGCCGTCTCGCACGCGAAGACCACCGAACGGGTCTTCGTGCGCCCGGACGGTTCGACTCCGCACGTCTTCGACTTCGACCCGGCCACGGGCGCCGAGATCGGCCCGAACTCCGTGCAGGGCTACAGCCCGACGTCATGCTGGTCACGCGGTCAGGCCTGGGCGATCTACGGGTTCACCACGATGTACCGGCGCTCCGGCGACCCGCTGTTCCTGCGGACCGCGCAACGCCTGGCCGACTTCGCGCTCCACGCCCTGACCCCGGACAACGTCCCGGTGTGGGACTACCTCGCGCCGCAGGCCCCGCACGACATCAAGGACTCCTCCGCCGGCGCCGTGATGGCGTGCGGGCTGCTCGACCTGGCGAAGGTCGCGAACCGGCCGCAGTACCGCGAGGCGGCGATCCGGATCCTCACCGCGCTGTGCGGCACCTGCCTGACCACGAAGTCCACCCGCGCCGAGGCGATCGTGGCGCGGGGTACGCGCAACCGTCCGGCCGAGGACGGTGTCGAGGTTTCGTTGCCCTACGGCGACTACTACCTGCTCGAAGGCCTCCTGCGGGTGCTGATGCCCAAGGAGATCGAGAAGGCTATCGACCTCTCGACCGTCTGACGCCCCTTGCCCTCTACCGACCGGATTCCAGCCGCGGTCGAGCGCAGGTCCGGTCCGTGAAGGCCTCCTTGCCTACCCTGAAGGTAGGGAAGGAGGCCTTCACGGACCTCAGGCGACTCGTGAGACCCGACCGGACGCCTCAGTGCGCATGACCCTCGTGGCCACCGTGGTGCGCGTGGACTTTCGCGTGACCCAGCCCGCGCCCGATCATCCACTTGTTCACCGGCACCGTCAGCACGAACGCGACGGCCAGCGAGAACGCCAGCGCACCCCAGAACAGCAGGCTTCCGAGCCCGGCGTCCATGGCGCCCGGCACCACCACCATGACCCCGTTGTCGACGATCTCCATGACCGCGATCGACACGGTGTCGGCGGCCAGCGCCACCTTGAGCGCGGCGCCGAACGCGAGGCCCGACTTCAGCACGCCGCGCATGGTCAGCGCGTAACCGAAGACGAAGGCGAGCGCGACCGAGAGAACGATCGTCCCCGCGTTGTGCAGGCCGAGCGCCGTGCCGATCACCATGCCGAGGACCTCACCGATCGCACAGCCGGTGAGGCAGTGCAGGGTCGCCGACGCCGCCATAGACCAGCTTGCTCCGTACCGTGTCTCGTTCATGCGGGGAATATACCCCCCACCCGTATATACCGCACGGTGATCCGCGCCTCCCGATCGCTCACCGTCACCTCGGTAGGGCGAGGCGGTAATCGTCCCAGGTCGATGAACTCACTTCCGTAACCCTTTGCGCTCATCCGGTTGACCGGGGTAACCGAAGACCTTAGTTTCGCCGGAGGTCTCCACCGCGCGCAGACCGATCGGCTGGTTTCAGATGATTCCGTGACTATGGGGTGGAGATGCGAGGCCCGACGAAGACGCTCGTTGTGGCCACTGTGCTCGTTTTGGGCATGGTGTTCGGGCTGACCGGCTGCGACGGTCAAGCGCCGGCGGGAATGGCGGCCAAGCCGATCCGGATCGCGTTCGTGCCGAAGGTCGCGGGCATCCCGTACTTCGAGGCGATGAGCACCGGCGGACAAGCCGCGGCCAAGCAGCTCGGTGTCGAATGGACCTCGACCGGTCCGACCACGGTGGACCCCGCGGCGCAGGTCTCGATCGTGCGTGGCCTCGTCGACCAGCAGGTGGACGTCATCGCGATCGCCCCGAACGATCCGAGGGCGATAGCGCCGGCGATCACCGAAGCGCGGGCCAAGGGCGTCCATGTGATCACTTCGGACACCGACGCGCCGGGCACCGATCGCGAGCTCTTCGTCAACCAGGCGACCTCGGACGGCATCGGCAAGGCACTCACCGACGCCCTGATGAAGAAGATGGGCGGCGCGGGGAAGTACGCGATCGTCTCCTGCGGCGAGACCGCCGAGAACCTCAACGCGTGGATCGCCGTTCAGCGTGCCTATACCACCAGGGAGTATCCCAACGCGCAGCTCGTCGAGACGGTCTACGCCGGCGAGAACAAGGAGAACGCCACCACTCTCGCCAAGAACCTGATGACCAAGTACCCGGATCTCACGGGCCTGGTCGGCGAGTGCACGACGTCCGCGCCCGGGGTCGCCGAGGCGGTCCGCTCGCAGCAGAAGATCGGCCGCGTCTTCACCGTCGGCGTCGGGACCCCGCAGGCGATCAAGCCGTACCTGCTGGACGGTTCCGCGTCGCTTTCGGTGCTGTGGAACGTCGAATCGCTCGGCTACCTCACCGCCTGGGCGGGCAAGCAGATCGCCCAGGGCAAGCGGCTCGCGCCGTCGAACAAGGTCAACCTCGAACTCCCGGCGATCAAGTACGAGGAAGACAAGAAGACCGTGCTGCTGGGCGATCCGCTGCTGATCACGCGCGAGAACGTGGACCAGTTCAAGTACTGACTCACCGGGACCGCCGGACGGCGCCCGCCGCCGCTCCCCCGCCGAGGATCAGGACCAGCGCGGTCAGCCCCCACCGCCGCTTCTCCTTCGTACGCGCGTGCGAGTCGGTCTTCGCCGCAGCCTTCCGTTCGAGGGGCGCGGCCGCACGGGACGGCTTCGGCGCGGGAACGGGCGGCGGCGGGATCACCTTGGGCGCGGGTGTGGGCGTCGGACTCGGCGAAGGCGTCGGAGTCGGACTAGGACTCGGCGACGGGCTCGGGGCCGGGCTGGGCGACGGCGACGGCGTCGGAGTAGGAGTCGGGCCGGGCGTCGGAGCAGGAGTCGGTTCCGGCGTGGGAGAAGGCGTGGGGTTCGGGCTGGGCGTGGGTGACGGCGTGGGAGTGGGCGTCGGCTTGGGCGGCTCCGGTTTCGGCGGCTCGGGCGCGGTGAGGCAGCCCGCGGCGTCCGAACCCGCCAACGGCGGACCCGAACGCACCTCGGTCACCTGCCCGCCGCGGTCCAGGCGGTACAGCACGCTGCGCCCGCCGATCCGGTTCGCCGTGGCGTACAGGGCGCCGTCGCGGCCGAGCACGACGGAACCGTAGACGTCGGCGGGCGGGAACCGGGCGTCTTCGGCCTCGCGCACCTTGCCGGACGCCGGATCGATGGTGATCACGGCGCCTTTTCCGCGCCAGGTGGTGGAAACGCCGTAGAGCAGTCCGTTGTGGTAGGCGAAGTCGTTGACGTCGTGGGCGAGCGTGATCGGCCGCAGGAACACCGTCCTGATCACCCGCAGGTACCGCTCCCCCGGCGTCAAGTCCACTGTGTACAGCGTGCCGTTCCTGAGCAGGTACCAGGAGTTCCCGCCGATCGCGCCCGCGGTCACCCCCGCGACGGGACTCCACACCGGCAGCCGGTTCCCGGCGCGCGTGATCGGGCCGAGGTCCTGGGTGCTCCCGTCACGGTCGATCGTCACCGCGTGCGCGCCCCGGCTGAGTCCTTCGGCGACACCGAAGACCAGGTCCCGTGTCGCGGAGTAGCCGAGCGCGTTGAGCCGGTACCCCGGATCGGTCACTCTCGACGTGGTCCCCGAACCGACGTCGAGCCAGCGCAGCTTCGACTTCCCGGACGACCCGGTTTCCGCCTGTACCACCAGGCAGGATTCGGCGGCCCGCGCGGCCATCGGGGCCAGCAGCGCCGACGCGCCGACCAGCCCGGCGACGGCCGCCGTCGCCGCCGCCCGCGTCACTCCGTCCACAGTGCCCACCGGCTCAAGCGAGCCTCGCCAGCGCGGAGGTGAACGCGTCGGGCGGGATCCGCACCCCGCCGCCGAACGGGTTCTGCAGCTGGTAGATCGCGAACAGCAGCAGCGTGACCGTCCCGGCCAGCGTGGACACGATGACCAGGTGCGCGGCCAGCCGGGTGCCGCCGAACAGGTTGGGCAGCAGTACCGAGATCAGGCTGCCGAGGATGAGCGCGAACCAGACCACGCCGCCGACCCGGCCGCCCTCGACCGCGTTCAGCCGAGCCTGCCGGGCCTCGTAGACCTGCCACAGCTGGGTGGACGCCTCGGCCTTGCGCTCGCGGATCCAGTCGTCGTCCGACGGGGCCTTGTCGACGGCCTTGCGCAACTGGTCCAGCTGCGTCCAGCCGAGGTCGGGGACCGCGGCCCCGCCACCCGCCATCTGCGGCCACTCCTTCTTTTCGACCGTGGAGATGTACTCCGCGCTCAGCTTCCGGACCTCGTCCTTGACCTCGGTGCCCAGCGAATCGGCGGCCCAGACGGCGGCGACCAGGCTGTCCGCCTCGTGGTAGGAGCCGTCCCGTGCCGCGCTCGCGGAGTCGAAGAGGGAGATCAGGATGAACGCGACCAGGACGGCGTGCAGCCCGCCGACGATGGTGAACACCTGGCCGGCGGCGTCATTGTTGTCGGGCCGCCCTTCGTCCCAGCCGAACTTGCGGACGAGGTAGCCGACGAATCCCGCGAGGGCCGCCGCGCCGACGACCCAGGCGATGCCGGTCAGGTAAATACCCATTCGACTCCTTCCCTGCGATGACTGCTGAAACTAGTTCACACTTCGGCACGCGGAAAAGACCGGTTGAATCAATTCATACAAGCGGCGGATGAGCGCCAGTCGATCATCACCGGCTCGGCCCAATTTCTCATAGGGCGAAACGAATTCCGATACGCGCCGGAAAGGCGCGTCACCAGTCGGAGAGCACGGCTTCACGACCGAGTGAGTATCCACCACGAGAAGTCACCAACGTGGCCATATACCGACATTTCGAGCAGCCTCGTAGCCCGAACGGCCGCCGGGAGCGACGCGAGCGGCCCAGTCGGCAAACAGGTGAACCTCCCCGGAGACCCGATCGAGTTGTTTGTCAGGGCATTACCGCTTGCTATGTTGACTTTGCGCCTGCCCCTTCGAATGGGTATCCGCGAATTGTGCGAACAGCAGTTCACCAGGGCGGAATACCCGCCATGACGATGGGCGGATTTCTCAGTGACTGTCACTTCCACCACCACCGGCGCCGAGGTCCGGGTGATCCCGCCGGAACTGGGCGAACTCCCGCCGCTGCGGGGTTTCGGCGACGAAGAGGTGCTCGCCGGCCGGTTGGTCCCACGTGAACTGTCCCCCGGCGACACCCTGACGGAGTTCGGTCACCGGGCCGACCGGATTTTCCTGATCGCGCACGGAAAGATCGGCGTCGGCGTGTACGGGGACGAGACCGCCCTCGGGGTCCTCGCCGAACTCGGGCACGAAGGCTGAAAGGGGAGTCCGTTGACGACCATCGACATCCGCACCGGTGCCCGGCCCGCGGGCGAAGTCCTGACCTGGAGCCGGAATCTGCTCGATCCGGCGCTGCGCGAGGCCGTCGACGGACTGCCCGAGTCGATGCGGCTCATCGCCGGCTATCACTTCGGCTGGTGGGACGAACACGGCCGTCCGTCCGCTTCGGACGGCGGGAAGGCGCTGCGGCCGGCGCTCGCGCTGTTGTCCGCTCAGGCCGTCGGCGGTGACGCCGAAGTCGCCGTCCCGGTGGGTGTCGCCCTCGAGATGGTGCACAACTTCTCCCTGCTGCACGACGACGTGATGGACCGCGACACCACCCGGCGGCACCGCCCGACGGCTTGGACCGTCTTCGGCACGGGCGCCGCGATCCTCGCCGGGGACGCCCTGCTGTGCGGGGCCTTCGAGATCTTGGCCCCGTTCGGGCAGACCGCGCTGCGGGTGCTGAGCACCGCTGTGATCGACCTGCTGGAGGGGCAGAGCGCGGACCTGAAGTTCGAAGAACGCGGTGACGTCGACACCGCCGAATGCGTACGCATGGCCGAGGGGAAGACCGGCGCGTTGCTCGGGGCGTCCTGCACGCTCGGCGCGCTCGCCGGGGAAGGGAGGCAGGATCAGGTCGACCGGCTGACCGAGTACGGGAGGGCACTCGGGCTGGCGTTCCAGCACATCGACGATCTCCTCGGGATCTGGGGCGATCCGGAGGTGACCGGGAAGCCGGTCCACTCGGATCTCTCCAACCGGAAGAAGTCCCTGCCGGTGGTGGCCGCGCTCCACTCCGGGACCGAAGCCGGGCGAGAGCTGGATGTCTTGTACCGCAAGGAAAGCCTCGACGCCGCGGAGTTGCCCCACGCGGCGGAGCTGGTGGAACGGGCGGGCGGCCGGACTTGGAGCCAGGAGCAGGCCGACGCGCTCCTGACCGGCGCGCTGCACCATCTCGCCGTTTCGAACCCGGTGCCCCGCCCAGGCGCCGAGCTCGCGGCCCTCGCGAAACTGGTGGTGCGGCGACGATATTGAAGACGGGTGCGGAAAGGCAGGGGTGGGCCGAGGAGTTCAATGCCCGGCCCACCCACTGTCAGAGCGAAGGGGTCAGCGCCCGGGGCGGGTCAGCCCCTGCTCACCGGCACCCCGGCCGAGAACGACCTCGTCGGTGGCCTTGAGCGCTTCCGCGCCGGCGTCCCCGCCCTTCCCGGCGGTCAGATCGAGCAGCCGGATCGGCGGGCCGAGCTGGACCAGGGTCGGGACGTACTCGGCCTTGTCGACCTTCCAGCGTTCGCCGTCACGCACGAACCGGAACCGCGCGGCCGCGCCCTGTTCGGTCGAGCCCTTCGGTTCCGAATGCCGGGCGACGCTGTTGCCGAGGCCGTAGGCGACCCACTTGCCGTTGATCTGCTCGAAGGGCTGCACGACGTGCGCGTGGTGGCCGATGATCAGGTCGATCGAGTCGTCCCCGAGGAGCTTCTTCGCCAGTGAGCGCTGTTCGGCGGTCGCGTCGTGCTGGTACTCGGTGCCCCAGTGCAGGCTGGCGACGACGACCTGCGCGCCCGCCTTCCGCGCGGCCTTGGCCTGGGCGATCACGTCTTCGGCGTCGATCTGGTTGACCAGCCAGGGTTTCCCCGATGGCACCTTGATCCCGTTGAACCCGTAGGCGAAGGAGATCTGGGCGACCTTGACGCCCTTGACGTCGACGATCAGCGGCTTCTTCGCCTCTTCGGCGGACCGTGCCGAGCCGGTGTGCTTGATCCCCGCCTCGTCGAGTTTGTCGAGTGTCCGCGTCGCGCCGTCCACGCCCTGGTCGATCGTGTGGTTGGACGCCGTCGAGCAGTTGTCGTACCCGGTGTCCTTGAGCGCGTCGACGATCTCGGGCGGAGCACTGAACGACGGGTACCCGCTGTACGGCCCGCCCTTCGGCGCGAGCGGGGTCTCGAGGTGACAGATGCCGAGGTCCGCGCCGGAGATCAGCGGTTTGATCCCGGCCAGCAGCGGCCGGTAGTCGATCTCGCCCTTGCCGTCTTCCTTGGCCTGGTCGGTCAGCGCGGGGTGGATCAGCACGTCCCCGGTCGCGACCACGGTGAACGATCCGTCCGGCGCCTGGCTCGCCTGTGATTGTGACCGCGGCGCCTCGGACGCGGCGGGAGGCTGCTGCTGCTCGGGGGCGGCGCTGCACGCGGCGAGCAGCAGGGCGGCGCCGAAGAGGGCGGCGGTTCTTCGAGCACTGGACTGACGGACGCTGGTCTTGCGGGCGCGGGAGCTGAACATCGGTTCCCTCGATCGGGTGACTTGTCTTGTTCATCCTGCCTTACGCCCATCGGGGATGACACTCAACCAAAGTCAACAAGATCGATCGGACAAACTTCGGACAAGTTCACCAGGATCGCTCGTCGGCCAACCAGGCCCCGACAGGCGATTAGTACGACCACAGCCGTCCGCCGTGACTCAATCGCGCCTTGACGTCACCCGTAAGAGTGTTTAGTAATACGAGTCACACTCTTCCGCTTCGTCCTGGGAGCATTCGATGTCCACAGCTTCGCACAGGTACCTGCCCTGGTGCATTGTTGGTTCTTGTTTGATTGCCGGTGTCGTGTTGACCGGCTGCTCGTCCGGAAAAGAAACCGCCGCGCCCCAGCAGCAGGCTCCCGCGAGCGGCAAGGCAACCCTCTTCTACCTGCAGAAACAGGGTGATCAGCAGTACTTCGTCGAGCAGGCGCAGGGCGCGCAGGAGAAGGCGAAGGAACTGGGCGTCGAACTCAAGGTCGTCAACCTCGGGCAGGACGCCAACAAGGCGATCACCGAACTCGACGCCGCGCTCGCCCAGGGCGCCAACGGCATCGCGATCGTCGTCCCGGACCAGGCCATCGGCCCGCAGGTGCTCGACAAGGCCAAGAGTGCGGGCATCCCGATCCTCGCCTCCGACGACGTGATCAAGGACGGCGGCGGGACGAAGTCGCCGTTCGTCGGCTTCAACGGCTCCCAGATGGGCGATTCGGTCGGCAAGGAAGCCGCGAAGCTGTTCAAGGCGGCGGGCTGGACCGCGGCCGACACCAAGATCATCAGTGCCTACAAGCAGGACCTGACCGTGTGCTCGGACCGCGTCTCGGCGGCGAAGGCCGCGTTCGACAAGACTCTGTCTGATCAAAACAGCGGAGCTCCGGTCCCGGTGATCGAGGTCGGCACCGACAACACCCCGGTGGACGCGCAGAACCGCACCGGCGCGGTGATCGGCTCGAACCCGGGCGTCAAGCACTGGGTGGTCTGGGGCTGCAACGACGAGAACGAGACCGGCGCCGTGACCGCGCTGGCGAACTCGGGCGTCCCCGCGAACGACATCATCGGCGTCGGCCTCGGCGCGTACCTGACCTGCAAGGACTGGGCCGCGGGCAAGGACACCGGCAACAAGTCGGCGCTGTTCATCTCCGGCGCCGAGGTCGGCCGCACCGCGATCGGACTGCTCGTGGACAAGGTGAAGAACTCCAAGGAGCTGCCCCCGGAGACGATCGCGAAGACCCAGATCGTCACCAAGGACAACTACAAGCAGGCCGGCGTCAACTGCATCTGATCCCGCGTGGAGGCGTTTCCATGGCCACATCCGAACCCGCGGCGGTGCTGACCGCCGAAGGGATCAGCAAACGGTTCTCCGGGGTGACGGCGCTCGACGGCGTCACCCTGGACTTCCGGCCCGGCGAGGTCCTCGCGCTGATGGGCGAGAACGGCGCCGGCAAGTCCACCTTGCTGCGGGTGCTGTCCGGTGACCACGGTCCCGATGACGGCCGGCTGCTTCTCGGCGGCGATCCCGTGACGTTCGACAGCCCGCGGGCCGCGATGGCCGCCGGGGTCCGGGTGATCTACCAGGAGCCGGAGATCATCCCGCACGTTTCGGTGGCGGAGAACGTCTTCGTCGGCGAACTGCCCGCGCGGGGGCGGCTGGTCAACCGGCGGACCCTGCACCGGATGACGGTGGAGGCGTTGCGGGAGTACGGGTTCGAGGGCGTGCTGCAGCCCTCGACGCTCGGGAGCAAGCTGTCCGCCGCGCAACGGCAGCTGGTCGAGATCCTGCGGGTGCTCACCGCCGCGACACCGCCGAAGGTGATCGCGTTCGACGAGCCGACGTCGTCGCTGTCCGAGCACGAGGTCGACGCGTTGTTCGCGCTGATCCGGCGGCTGCGCGACAGCGGGGTGGCGGTCGTCTACGTCTCCCATCGGATGAAGGAGATCTTCCAGCTCGCGGACCGCGTGGCGGTGCTGCGCGACGGCAAGCTGATCGGCGTGGAGGACGCGGCGGCCACCGACGAAGGCCGGCTGGTGCGCATGATGATCGGCCGCGATCTGTCCACTTTGGAGCGCCGGACCGCGCAGGAGACCGGCCGGGTCGTGCTGCGGCTCGACCGGGTCACCACCGACGACGTCACGGACATCTCCCTGCGGGTCCGCGCCGGGGAGGTCGTCTGCCTCGCCGGGCTGGTCGGCGCCGGGCGTTCGGAACTCGCGCACGCCATCGTCGGCGACCTGCCGGTGCGCTCGGGAACCGTGGAACTGGACGGGAAACCGTTGCGTGCCCGCACTCCCGGCGACGCGGTCAAGGCGGGGATCGGGTTCGCGCCGGAGGAGCGCAAGACCGACGCGTTGCTGATGCAGCGATCCGTGCGGGACAACGTCTCCATCGCGGTATTGGACCGCCTGCGCCGGTTCCGGGTGGTGCGGCGGGCCAAAGAACGTGAACTCGTCGACGAATACGTGCGCGAACTGCGGGTGCGGACGCCGTCGATGGAGCAGGAGGTCCGCAAGCTCTCCGGCGGCAACCAGCAGAAGACCGTGCTGGCCCGCTGGCTCGCCCGGCGGCCGAAACTGCTGATCCTCGACGAGCCGACGCGCGGTGTCGACGTCGGCGCGAAGGCCGAGATCTACCGGATCATCGACGGCCTCGCCGCCGAAGGCATCGCGCTGCTGGTGATCTCGTCCGATCTGCCCGAGGTGCTGAGCCTCGCCGACCGGATCGTCGTCCTGCGCGCGGGCCGGATCGCCGGGGAACTCGGCCGCGACGACGCGACCGAGGAAGCCGTGCTGACCCTGGCCATCCCCGCCACCGAACCCGCCGCCGAAGAAGACCAGGAGATCGCCTCGTGAGCACCCCCACGCGCACCGGATCCGAAGAACGGGCCGACTCCGCCGCCGCGGAGACCGAGCGGGTCTCCCCCGCCCGGCGGGTGCTGACCGCGATCGGCGTGCAGAACTCGAGCCTGCTGCTCACCCTGATCGCGCTGGTGATCCTGATGAGCTCGCTGAACGAGAACTTCCTCCTCACCAACAACCTGCTGCTGATCGGCAGCGCGATCACCATCATGGGCCTGCTGTCGCTCGTGCAGACCCTGGTGATCATCCTCGGCGCGCTGGACATCTCGGTCGGCTCGATGGCCGGGCTCGCGTCGGTGGTGTCGGCGATGGTGTTCACCTCGACCGGGAGTTCGGCGGTCGGGACGCTGGCCGCGATCGGCGTCGGCGTGGTGTGCGGCCTGGTCAACGGCATGATCATCATCTTCGGCCGGGTCAACCCGGTGGTCGCGACGCTGGCGATGCTGGCGACGTACAAGGGTATCGCGCAGGTGATCTCGGACGGCAAGGCGCAGGGCTACACCGGCGCCGACGACCTGTTCATCTTCCTGGCGAAGGGATCCATCGCCGGGCTGCCGACGCTGGTGTGGGTGTTCCTGGCCGTCGCGGCGGTACTGCACTTCCTGTTGCGCTACACCGACATCGGCCGCAACATCTACGCGATCGGCGGCAACGACACCGCCGCCCGGCTGGCCGGGATCAACATCAACCGCTACATCATCGGTGTGTATGCCCTGGTCGGGGTGGTCGCGGCGATCGCGGGACTGCTGATCACCGCGCGCACCGGGTCCGGGCAGCCGACGTCCGGCTCCGAAGGGCTCGAACTGCTGGCCGTCACCGGCGCCGCGCTCGGCGGCACGATGCTCAAGGGCGGCAAGGGATCCATCATCAGCACCGTGCTGGCGGTGATCATCCTGGGCGTGCTCAACAACGGGATGTCCGGGCTCGGCGTCAACCCCTTCTGGCAGAACATGGCCACCGGGACACTGCTCGTCGTCGCCGTCGTGCTCCAGCAGGTCCGCGGCGGGGAACGTCGGGTCGGCCTGCCCGTATGACCCGACATGCCCGGATCGTCGACGAACTGGGCAGGCTGATCGTCGCCGGTGTCTTCGGGGCCGGGCAGCCGATCGTGCCGGAAGACCTCGGGCGCCGGTTCTCCGCGTCGCGCACGATGGTGCGGGAAGCGTTGCGGGTACTGGAATCCAAGGGCATGGTGACGGCGCGGCCGCGGGTCGGTACCTGGACGCGGCCGCCGGAACACTGGGACGCGATCGATCCGGACGTCATCGCCTGGCGGGTCGCCGGACCCGATCGCTCACGGCATCTGGCGGAACTGTTCGAACTGCGGCTGGCGATCGAACCGCAGGCGGCGAGAATGGCCGCGTGGCACCGTCGCCCGGACGAACTCGGGGTCCTCGTCGCGGCGTACGGGCTGATGGCCGACGCTCCCGATCTTCGGGCGTTCCGGGAGGCCGACAGGGCTTACCACGCGGCCCTGCTTCGCGCGTCCGGCAACCCTTTGATCGCGCAACTGCACGTTCCGGTCGTCGCGGCGCTCGAAGAGGTTCCCGGCGACGACGTGCTCGCGGCCCATGCGCTCGTGGTGGCGACGGTGCTCGGAAAGGACGCGGACGGCGCGGAGTCCGCGTCGCGCCGGTTGCTGGAAACCGTTGTGCCGTACCGCTCACCGGCATCTTGACACCCTGAGTGGTACACACCATTCTCGATTCCGGGTTTCCGGGCACGGAGGCTCACCGCCGCCGCGAAGTGCTTGAGGAGGACGCTTCATGCGTTTCCCCGGAATTCGCCGGGTCACGGTGCTCGCCGCGACGACACTCGGCGCGGCGGCACTCGGCGCGAGTCTGGTGGCCGTGCCTTCGGCTGTCGCCGCCGAACAGTGCTCCGTGGCGAAGTCGATGATCGCGGCGGGCGACTACTGGGTCGCAAACGGGACGGACCTCGCGGCGAACTCGTGGCAGAACGGCACCTTCCACGTCGGGAACCTCGCGCTCGTGCGGACGACGGGCGTCTCGAACCACAAGACACTTCCATGGGCGCAAGACAACAAGTACCTGCTGCGAAGCGATCCGGCGCGGCCGTTCTTCCCCGATTTCCAGGCCGCCGGCGAGGCGTACCTGGATCTGTACTCCTTCCATCCCGACGCGCCGGTGATCGCCGACGTCCGCAAGCGGGTCGCCGACGAGGTCGCCAGCGTGGAGCAGGGGCATACGGCGTACTGGAACTATGTCGACGCGCTGAACATGGCGATGCCCTCGCTGGCGCGGATCGGCGTGATGGACGGCAGCGAGCCGACCCTGTCCGCGATGCAGAAACTGTTCCGCTCGGCGGAAAAGAAGCTGTTCGACGACGGTCTGGGGCTCTGGCGCCGTGACGCGGGCAGCGACGCCTACTGGTCGCGCGGCAACGGCTGGGCGCTCGCCGCGCTGGCGAAGGTGTTGCAGGTTCTGCCTTCCGACGACCCGCGACGGCCGGAGTACACGCGGGTGTTCAAGAAGATGGCGAACACGCTGTGGTTCCTGCAGCGTCGGGACGGTTTCTGGAACACGGATCTGCTGCGGCCGTGGAACCACGGCGGGCCGGAAAGCAGCGGGACGGCGTTGGTCACGTTCGGGCTCGCGTGGGGCGTCAACGCCGGGATCCTCGACGCGGGCAAGTACCGGCGCACCGTCGATCGTGCCTGGGAGGCGTTGTCCACCAAGGCTCTGCGGGCGGACGGTTTCCTCGGGTACGTGCAGCCTGTCGCTTCCGGCCCCGGGCCCGCCCGTGCCGATGACACGGGCGCCTACGGCGTCGGCGCCTTCCTGATCGCGGGACAGCAAGTCGCCCGCCTCACCCCCGGCTGCTCCTGACGCGTTTCGTCCTCTGGATGCGGAGTCAAGTGAGGCAGTCGGAGGGATCGCCTCGGCGTAGGGCCGGGTCGTCCTGCGGGAAGGTCCGCGCGACGCCCGGCCCACTGGACCGCGTCTCGAACCGGACGGTCACCCGCCCGTGCCCGGCGCCCTGTACCCACCCGCTTCCGTACTCGTCGTGCACCACGTCGTTCCCGGGCCGCCAGGTCGAGGAGACGACGACCTCCGGCGCGGGCGCCCGCTCGACCACGGGCACATCGGACGCCGGGACGGAAAGCGTGAACAGCGGATCCTGATGCGGCACCGAAAGCCCGGAGAACGCGACCCCGGCCAGCCGCACCCCGCCGAACTCGGTCGGGTCGATCAGCAGCCGCTCCGCCATCGAGGCGAGCTGGTCGAATTCGTCGGTGGCCGAAACCATCGTCTCCGAACGCGTCACCGTACTGAAGTCGGTGTGCCGGAGTTTCACCACCACCGTCCGCGCGACCCTGTCGGCGTTGACGAGCCGTTTGTGCGCGTGGACGGCGAGGTCGCGGACCTCGCGCCGCAGGCTCGCCAGGTCGATCAGGTCCCGGTCGAAGGTCGTCTCCGCGCTGACCTGTTTGAGCTCCGCGCGGTCGGACACCGGCCGGTCGTCGACGCCGGTCGCGAGACGCCGCAGGTCCCGGCCGACCACACTGCCCAAAGTGGACACCGCGTCGGCGTCGGAAAGCGCGGTCAGCTGGCCCAGCGTCCGGACGCCGATCGCGCGCAGTTTCCCCTCCGCCACCGGGCCGATCCCCCACAGCACCCTGGTCGGCAGCGGCGCGAGGAAATCGCGTTCGGTGCCCTGGTCGACGACGAGCAGCCCGTCCGGTTTCGCCAGATCCGACGCGACCTTCGCGACCTGCTTCCCCGACGCCGCCCCGATCGACGCCACCAGGCCGATCTCGGACCGGATGTGCTCCCGCAGGCGGGTACCGAACTCCCGCACCTGGTCCGACGAGGCCCCGGCCAGCGACGGCGGTTCCGCGAAGGCCTCGTCGAGCGAGATCCGTTCCAGCACGGGCGCGTACCCGGCGACGAGGTCGAACACCTGGGTGCTCAGCAGTTCGTACAGTTTGAACCGAGGCGGCAGGATGACCCCGTTGGGCGGCAGCAACCGCCGGGCCTGCGACATCGGCATCGCCGATTTGATCCCGTGTTCGCGCGCCTGGTAGCTCGCCCCCGCGACCACGCCGCGCGGGCCCGCGCCGCCCACCAGTACCGGACGGTGGGCCAAGGTCGGCCGGGTCAGCTGTTCACAGGAGGCGTAGAACGCGTCCATGTCGAGGTGGATGACCCACCGGTCATGCCCGCCCATCGCCCGGCACCTCGAGAAGACGGTGCAGGGCCTTCGTGTACTCCTCGAACGCGGCCCGGCCCCGTGTGGTCAGCTCGACCAGCGTCACCGGCGTGCGATGCTCGAAGGCCTTGGTGATCTCGACGTAGCCGGCGTCCTCGAGTTTGCGCAGGTGTGTCGACAAGTTGCCCGGCGTCATGTCCAGCAGCTGCTGCAGCCGCGGGAAAGTGATGCGGTCCCCCGGCACCAGGCTCGACAGCGCCACGGTGACCCGCAGCCGTGCCTGCGCGTGGATCACCGGATCGAGCTGGGGCAGCCCGTCTTCGCTCATCGCGAACGCACCAGGAACACCAGTGACGCCACCAGGAAGCCGCCGCCGCCCGCGAGGCTCAGGACGAGGAAGTTGTGCGGTCCCCCGGCCAGCACGCTCGCCGCGCCGCACGCGATGATCCACACGCCGAGGCCGTACTGCAGCTTGCTCTGCCACAGCATCCCGCCGGCGAGGTACATCAGGCCGGTCAGCATGAGCGAGGTCCCGGACCACAGCAACGGGATCAGGTCGACGTCGAGGCCGAGGCGGATCAGCGCGGTGTTCACCACCGTCAGCCCGCCGAACGCGATCATCCAGCTCCAGCCGTACATCGCCCCGACGAGCCGGGACGGCCCGCGCACGCCGCGGCCCGCGCGGATGCCGTAGATCGCCGAGTACGCCATGGCCCCGGCGAAACCGGCGATGGTGATCGCCGCGGCGACCCACATCGGCGTCAGGGCGGTGGGCGGCGCGGAAACGTAGATGAGCCCGAAACCGAACAGCCACACCAGTCCCCAGACGGCGAGCAGCACGGCCGGATTCGGCCCGATCTCGCGCCGGGTCTTCTCCGACTGACTGGCGATGAGCGCGAGCGACTCCTCGGGCGTCATCGGCCTGGCGTCGTCGTCGTGCTCATCCTCCACCACCTCGGAAAGCTAACACGCGCTCACAGTCTGGCCGTGTCGAGCCGGAACCGCGCCATCACCACGAGCGCGGGCACCACCAGCCACGCCGCGAGCACTCCGGCGGCGGTCAGCATGCCCGAGCCGCCGAGCACCGGCGCGCGGCCGATCTCGCCGAGCCAGTACGTCGGCATGAGGTGCCCGGCGGTGTTCATCCAGCCGGGCAGGATCTGCAGCGGGATCCACAGCCCGCCGAACATGCCCAGCGGCAGCATCAGCGCGCCGGTCACGGCCTGGACGGTGTCGCCCTTGCCGAACAGGCCGATCATCAGGCCCAGCACCGCGAAGGGCAGCGCTCCGAGCCACAGCGCGCCGAAGATCGTCAGCCACTGGCCGGTTTCGAGCCGGATTCCGCGGATCATCCCGGCCGCGAAGATCACCAGCAGCACGGGCAGCGCGACGAACAAGCCCGCCGACACCTTGACCATCAGATAGCCCGGCGCTCGCATCGGCGTGAGTCGCAGAGTGCGCTGCCAGCCGTCGGAGCGTTCGGTGGCGACGCGGGTGCCGGTGAACAGCGCGGCGGTCATGGCGCCGTACGCGGCCATGTTCACCATGGTCACCGTCGCGGTCGAGATCCCCGGAGCGATCTCTTGGGCGCCGAAGATGCCGCCGAACAACAGGAACATCGCCAGGGGCATGCCGATGGTGAACAGCGCGAACTGCGGGCTGCGGACGATGCGCCTGATCTCCAGCGCGAGGTAGTTCAGGTTCATCTCGAGGCTCCCTCTTCGACGTCGGCCGTCAGCGCGATGAAGGCTTCTTCCAGTCCCACGGCGGTGATTTCGATGTTCGCGGCGAGCGGGAACTCGCGCAGCAGACCGCGGATGGCGGCGTCGGAATCGGCGCAGCTCAGCTCCGCGTGCCCGGCCCGCAGCACCGCGCGCGAAACCCCGGGTAACGCGGCGAGCGCGGCTTCGGTGTCTCGGGTGGCATTCGGGACGACGGCCCGCAGCACCCGGCCCGCGACCGCGGCCCGGACCTCGCCGACCGGCCCGTCCGCGACGACCCCGCCGTGCCGCATCAGCACGACGCGATCCGCATAGTCCTCCGCCTCGGCGAGGTAATGCGTCGCGAAGAGGACCGTCCGGCCAGTCTCGGTGTACTCGCGCATCGACGCCCAGAACCGGCGCCGTCCGTCGACGTCCATGGCCGCCGTCGGCTCGTCGAGCACCAGCAGATCCGGATCGCCGACCAGCGCGAGCGCGAACCGCACCCGCTGCTGCTCGCCACCGGAGAGCTTCCCGCAGCGGCGGTTCGCGTACTCGGTGACGCCGGCGCGCTTGAGCACCTCGCGGGTCGGCAGCGGGTCCCGGTGCAGCGAGGCGAACAGGCCGACGAGTTCGGCGACCGTGGCGTCCCTGAGCAGCGTCCCGTTCTGCGCCATCGCGCCGACCATCCCCCGGTCCATCGCCTCGGCCGCGCTGAGCCCGGCGACCCGCACCTGACCCGCGTCCGGCCTGGTCAGGCCCAGCAGCATGTCGATCGTGGTGGACTTGCCCGCACCGTTCGGCCCGAGCAGCGCCACCACCTCCCCCGGTGCGACCCGCACGCTGACGTCGTCGACGGCCAGGACGTCACCGAAGCGCTTCACGAGCCCTTCGAGGCTGAACGCGTCCGCCATGACTTTCCCCCTTCGAGCACTCTGAACTACAAAGCTCACTTCCACTTTGTAACACAAAGTCCCCTGTCATGGAAACCCCAGAACGCCGTGAAGGCCTCCTTCCCGACTCCATCCATGCCCCCGCCGCCGCCCTCAACGGACGCGCTGCGCGCGCAGCCTGGATTCAAGGTAGGGAAGGAGGCCTTCACGGACTTCTGACTAGGCGGGCACCCGGGAGAGTGCGGCGCCGGAGGTGGCCGGGGGTACCGGAGGTGGTACCGGGAGCGGCAGCGGCGCGCATTCGACGTCGGCCGTCCGCCCTGGCTTGCGGTCCGGCAGGGCCCCGGTCGCCAGGTAGTCGGCGATCCGGTTGTCGACGCACGCGTTGCCGCGCGGGGTGATCGCGTGGCTCGTTCCGCCCGGTTCGCCGATCAGGCGAGCACCGGGGAACCGGCTACGCACTTCGAGGCTGCCTTCGTACGGCGTCGCCGCGTCGAGCGTCTCGCCGATCATCAGCACACTCGGCACCTTCTTGCCGTCGACCTTGACCGGCTTGCCCGGCTTCGCGGGCCAGTACAGGCAAGGCCCGTTGTACCAGGCGTTCTGCCAGGTGAAGTACGGCGCCTTCTGGTAGGTCCGCCAGTTGTCGTGCTTCCACTGCTGCCAGCTCTGCGGCCACTTCACATCGGTGCACTGGACGGCGAGGTAGACGGCGTAGCTGTTGTCGTCGCCGCGACCGCCGAAGGTCTCGAACAGCCCCTTCATCGTCTGCCAGTCACTCTTGTTGACGAACTTCGCGAGCGCGTCGCCGAGCAGCGTCCAGCGCAACTGGTAGTACGAAGCCTGGTTGAAGACGTCGAGGAACTCGTCCGGCCCGATGTAGCCGCCCGCCGGGACCGCGCGCAGCTTCTTCAGTTGCTCGTCGAAGACCTGCTTCACCGCGGCCTGGGTCTTGCCGAGGTGGTAGACGTCGTCGTGCGACGCGACCCAGCCGAACCAGATGTTGAGGTTGACGTCGTAGGCGAGGTCCTGGTTCAGGTTGGCCTGGTACCAGACGTTGCGGGGGTCCACAGTGGAATCGAGGACCATCCGCCGGACGTGCTGCGGGAACAGCGTCCCGTAGACCTGGCCGAGGTAGGTGCCGTAGGAGTAGCCGTAGAAGTTCAGCTGCTCCGCGCCGAGCGCCTTGCGGATACTGTCCATGTCCTGGACCGTGTCGGTCGTCTTGATGTTCTCCAGCAGCGCGCGGCTGTTCTTCTCCGCGCACGCGTCGGCGTAGGACTTCGAGCGCTGCAGCCAGGTCTTCTCCAGCTTCCTCGTCGTCGGCACGTATTCCGGCCGGTTGTAGTCCATGTAGTTCGGGATGCACGAGAGCGCGGGCTTGCTGGAGCCGACGCCGCGCGGGTCGAAGCCGACCCAGTCGTAGGCGTCGCCGGCGTGGTTCGGCACGCGCGGTCCGCGGGTCGCGAGCAGCAGCCCGGAACCACCGGGGCCGCCCGGGTTGGTGAGCATGACGCCCTGGTACTGCGCGTCGGACGTCTTGTGCTTGACGCGGCTGAGCGCGAGCTGGATCTTCTCGCCGCGCGGCCGCGAGTAGTCCAGCGGGACCGACAGGTAGCCGCACTCGGCACCGGCGGTGATCAACGCCGGGTCGGTGCACGCCCCCCAGGTGATGGTCTCGGCGGGCAGTGCCGCTTCGGCCGCACCGGCGGGCACGGTCACCGCGACCGAGGCGAGCGTGGCGACGGCCAGCGCGGTGAGGAGAACACGTCTCAAGGTTTTTCCCTTTCCCTCCACAGGTGAAAGCCCCGAAACCCTATCCACGTCCATGACCTGCGAAAGCCTTCCGGCGAAGGTCCCTACCAACGGCGGGTCCCGATCGTGGCAAACCGGGCAGCCGGTTAATCGGTTGGGAGGACCCGCGGGGCGCGTTAGGATCCCGATCATGATCTATTACGTTCGTCTGCGCACCGCCTGAGACGGCGTGACCGCAGGGCCGCCCGCGACCGGGAGGCCCCTTTTTCTGCGCGCCGTCTGACGTCCCTTCACGATCCGGACAGGACCCCATGCAGAACCAGCACATAGCCATGATCGGCTGCACCGCGCCGAGTCACATCTACCCTTCGCTGGCCGTCATCCGCGAGCTGGTCGCTCGCGGGCACCGGGTCAGTTACGTCGTGGGCGAGCCGCTCACCGGGCTGATCGAACCGACCGGGGCCGAGGTCGTCCCGCACCCCTCGATCCTCCCGCTCGGCGATCAGTCGGCGTGGCCGGAAGACCCGGCGTCGCAGATGCGGGTCTTCCTCGACGAGGGCATCCAGGCGATGCCGGTGCTGACCGATTTCTACGACGAGAACCGCCCCGACCTGCTGCTGTACGACATCGGCGGGCTCCCGGCGCCTCTTCTGGCCAGGCGCTACGGCGTTCCGGCGGTGCAGCTTTCCCCGACGTATGTCGCTTGGGAAGGCTACGAAGAGGACATGGCGGAGATCCTGACCTCGGTCCGGTCGTCACCGACCGGCAAGGACTACTTCGCCACCTTCACCCGGTGGCTGAACGAGAACGGGATCGAGGCCGACGCCTGGGACTGGATCTCCCATCCGGAGCAGGTGCTCGCGCTGCTGCCGAGGGCGATGCAGCCCAACGTCGAGCGGGTGCCCTCGTCGGTCCGGTTCGTCGGCCCGGCGCTGGACCCGGACCGCCTCGCCGACCGGAGCTGGACCCCGCCTTCGAGCGGCAAGAAGGTCCTGCTGATGTCGCTCGGCACGGCGTTCACCGACCAGCTCGACCTGTTCCGCGCGTGCGTGGACGGGTTCCGCGACTCGGACTGGCACGTGGTGATCTCGATCGGCCAGACCGACCCTGCCGAACTCGGGCCGCTGCCCGCGCACATCGAGGTCCTTCCGTTCGTCCCGCAGCTCGCGGTGCTGGAGGCCGCGTCGGCGTTCATCACGCACGCCGGTATGGGCGGCAGCACGGAATCGCTGTGGTACGGCGTGCCGACCGTCGCGATCCCGCTGGCCACCGACGGTTTCGGCAACGCGGCGAAACTCGCGGAACTGGGCGTCGGTGAGGAACTCGCGGCCTCCGACGTGACGGCTTCGACGCTGCGGGCCGCTGTCGAACGGGTCGCCGGGTCGCCCTCGGTCGCTTCGCGTCTCGCCGAGGTTCAGGCCGAGACGCGGGGGAACGGCGGGATCGACCGGGCGGCGGACGCCGTGGAGTCCTTCCTCGCTTAGTCCCTCGCTGATGCTATGAAAGGTCCTTTCCTTGCAAAATTTGCAAGGAAAGGACCTTTCATAGCACGCGCGTCAGGTGCCCCGGATCTCGTTCAGGTAGTTGTAGATCGTGTACCGCGTGACGTCGAGTTCCCCGGCGAGGTGGTCCACCGAGTCCTTGATGAGGAAGAACCCGGCCTCGTCCAGTTCCCGGACCACGGCCGCCTTGTGCCGCTTCTTCATCAGGTCCACCGGGACCCCGGCCTTCGTCACCGCGCGCCCGACGAGGAACCGTTGCAGGCTGTCGACGTCCGGCGGGAACGTCTCGGGTTCGTGCCCGTTGGCCTTCGGCGCGCCGTCGGTCAGCCGGTTGACGCACAGACAGCCGATCGCGACCCCGTCGGCATCCCGCAGGAACAGTGTCGACGAGCGGATCGCGCGCCCGTCGGGTCCGTGGGTCTCGTAGTTCGTCAGGTCCTGGGTGGTCCCGCGACGGACCAGGCCCAGCAGCAGATCCGTCATCGGCCCGCCGACCGTCCGGCCGGTGAGGTCACCCGCGATGGCGACGATCGAGTCCGGCAGCCTGCTCAGATCGTGCAGCAGGACTTCGTTGCCCGGCCCCAGCATCGCCGCGAGCGCGTGCACCGCCGGGACGAGCGCCGTGAGCAAATCCCCCGAGACCGCCGACGCGACGACAGGCGCCTCGAAGACGCGAGCAGGTTTCGTCAGGCGCACCAACGCCGAGCGCACCAGTTCCGCCGTGCTCGCCGGGGTCGACGCGTGCGGGGACAGCCGGACGTGTTCCGGCCGCGCGGTCGCGGCGATCCCGGCGTCCGCCAGCGCGTTCCCCACCTGTTCGGCGGCGTGCCCCGGCAGGGTGAAGGCGAAGATCCCGGCCCGGCGCTCGACGGCCGAGATCACCTCTCCTCCCAGGGATTTCACGACTTCTTCGAGTTCGCCGACGCGTTCGGCGATCCGTCCGGCGATGGCCGCGACGCCCGCCTCCTCGACCAGTTCCAGTGCGGCCGCGAACGCGCCCGAGGTGATCGGGCTCAGGTTCGAGATCGACCACGCGGCCGCGGTGTCGTCGGCCGGATGGATCTCGTCGTCGAACAATCCCGGGTCGCGGGCGCCGGTCCAGCCGGACAGGATCGGTTCCATCCGCTCCAGCGCACGGTCGGACAGGACGGCGAAACCGGTGCCCCAGCCTGCCCGCAGCCACTTCTGACCGCCGACGACGAGCACGTCGGCGACCTCCCACGGCGCCTCGGTCACGCCGAAGCCCTGGATCCCGTCGACGACGAGCAGCCGGTCCCCGGTCACTTCCCGGATCGCCGCCAGATCGGCGCGATACCCGGTGCGGAAATCGACCGCGCTCACACTGACCAGCGACGTCTCCGGCGTCAGCGCCGCTTTGACCGCGTCCGCCGTGACGTTCCCGAGCGGCAGCCGCCGCACGGTCAGCCGTCCCGCCTGTTCCGCCCGCGCCCACGGGTAGGTGTTGGCCGGGAACTCCGCGGCCGACACCAGCGCCTCACCGCCGGGAGCGTTGAACGCGGCCTGGAACAGCCCGAGACTGGTGTGCGGCAGCAGCACCGTGTGGTCGGTGTCGCTGCCGGAAAGCCGCGCGGCGGCGGCCTTGGCCCTGGTCTCCTGCCGCATCAAATCGTCCACAGTGGACGGACCGGCCTTGGTCGAGGCGTCGAGCAGGCTCGCCGTCGTGTCGAGCACTGCGTGCGACGGCGGGCCGAACCGGGCGAAGTCGAGGTACCCGGCCGGTTCGCCGAACTGCAGCAGGTACCGCGGGGAGATCCGCGTCATGCGAGGACCCGGGCCAGGAACTGCTTGGTCCGCTCGTGCTTCGGGGCGCTCAGGATCTCCCCCGGCGGCCCGGTCTCGACGACCGCGCCGTCGGCCATGAACACCACCTCGTCCGCGGCCTCGGCCGCGAACCCCATCTCGTGCGTCACCACGACCATCGTCATCCCCTCCGCGGCCAACGTACCCATCACCGCCAGCACCTCGCCCACGAGTTCCGGGTCGAGCGCCGACGTCGGCTCGTCGAACAGCATCAGCTTCGGTTTCATCGCGAGCGACCGGGCGATCGCGACCCGCTGCTGCTGCCCGCCCGAAAGCTGTGCCGGATAGGCGTCGGCCCGATGCGCGAGGCCGACCCTGTCCAGCAGTTCGAGCGCTTGGATACGCGCTTCCTCGGAGTTCAGCCCGAGCACCCGCACCGGGCCTTCGACGACGTTCTGCAACGCCGTCCGGTGGCCGAACAGGTTGAACCGCTGGAACACCATGCCGATGTCGCGCCGCTGCCGGGCGACCTCGCGTTCCTTCAGTTCGTACAGTTTGCCGTTGCGCAGCCGGAAGCCGATCGGCTCGCCGTCGACCCAGACCTGACCGGCGTCGATGGTCTCCAGATGGTTGACGCACCGCAGGAACGTGCTCTTCCCCGCCCCGGACGGACCGAGCAGGCAGACCACCTGTCCTTTGTGGACTTCGAGGTCGATGCCGCTCAGCACCTCGGTGTGACCGTAGCTCTTGCGGACGCCGACGGCCTTCAACAGTGCCTCAGCCACGTTCACTCCTCACCAGCGGCGCCGTGCGCAAAGCCTTGGCGGCACGAGAGAACGGACTTCGCGACCGGTCTTCGGAATCGAAGGCGCGCTCCAGATAGTGCTGCCCGAACCCGGCGACGGTCACCACGACCATGTACCAGGCCGCGGCCGCCAGCAGCGTCTCCATCACCAGCAGGTTGTTGGACGAGATGTTGTTGGCGGCGTGGATCAGTTCGGTCACGCCGATCACCGAAGCCATCGACGTCCCCTTGAGCATGTTGATGAAGTCGTTGCCGGTCGGCGGGATGATCACCCGCATCGCCTGCGGCAGCACCACCCGGCGCAGCGTCGCGCCCGGCGACATGCCGATCGACTTCGCCGCCTCGGTCTGTCCGCTGTCGACGCTGTTCAGCCCGGCGCGGACGATCTCCGCCATGTACGCGCTTTCGTTGAGCGCCAAGCCGAGCAGCGCGGCGGTGAACGCGGTGATCAGCACGTTGGTCTGCTCGTGCAGCAGGTACCCGCCGAACGGCAGCGGGATCGAGATGAACTCGAAGACCAGTGCCAGGTTGTACCAGATCAGGATCTGCAACAGCACCGGAAGCCCGCGGAACAGCCAGATGTAGCCCGCCGCGAACCAGCGCGCCACCGGATTCGCCGAGCGGCGCATCAGCGCGATCACGATCCCGATGACGATCGCCGAACCCTGCGCGATCACCGCGAGCAGCACGGTGTTGAGCAGGCCGACGGCCATCACGCGGTACCACAGGAACTCCGGGACCGAGTCCCACTGGATCTGGGCGTTCCCGAGCGCGATCCCGAGCAGGATCAGCAGCACCAGGATGACGACGCCGCTGACCCAGCGGCCCCAGTGTTTCAGCCGGACGATCGGCAGCGGCTCGATTGTCGACCGATCAGCTTCCTCCATTGAGCTTCGCCTCCTTGACCGCGCCCTGCTCGACGCCCCAAGCCTGGAGGATCTTGCCGTAGCCGCCGTCGGCGATCAGGGACTGCAACGCCTTCTGGAGCGACTCGGCGAGCGGCTTGTTCTCCTTGTTGACGCCGATCCCGTACGGCCCGCCGTTGATCGGCTCACCCGGGACGACCTCGAAGAACTTGCCCTCGCCCGCGGTGCGGGAGATGTAGACCGCGCTGGGCAGGTCGTTGAGGATGGCGGCGACCCGGCCGGTGCGGAGCTGGTTCTGATTCTGGGTGTCGCTGTCGGTCGCGGTCACGGTCAGCGCGGGCTTGCCCGCCTGCGTGCATTTGCCGTTCTGCTCTTCGGCGAACTTCTGGTGACTCGTGCCCTGTACGACCGCGACGTTCTTGCCGCACAAAGTGTCCGCGCCGGCGATCTGGTCGGGATTCCCCTTGCGGACCATGATCGTGATGCCGGAGGAGAAGTAGTCGACGAAATCGATCTGCGCCTGGCGGGCCTTGGTGTCGTTCATCGCGGCCATCGTGAGGTCGACGCGGCCGGACTGGAGACTCGTGATCAGCGAGCCGAACGCCATGTCCTGGTGGTGCACGGTGACGCCCAGCTTCTTGCCGAGGGCCTTGGCGAGGTCGACCTCGTAGCCGATCGGGGTCTTGCCGTCGGCGGCGTAGAAGTTGTTGGGCGCGGACTGCAGGTTCGAGGCCAGGTGCAGCATCCCGGCCTGCGCGTACTTCGCGGGCAGCGTGCCGGCGACGGCGGCGTCCTTCTGGACGGCCTCGATCAGCGCGGTCGTGTCCGGGATCGCGGACGGCGCCCCCGGTGCCGCGGGTTCCTGGCCGCCGGCCCCGTCGGGACCGCCTCCGCAGGCCGCGGTGAGGAGCGCGGCCAGGCCGGTGAGTACGGCCAAGCGCCAGGTTCGGGTCAGGGTGTGCGGCGTCGACGGCATGACGGGACCTCCACGGTGCCTTGGGTGGTCGCCGACGCTACAACTGGCTGTTGAAGAGGTCAACTGCCAGTTGAATTCTTGTCCGGTGGATGTCATGAAAGGGTCGTTCAGGACAGGTTTCGTCCCGAACGACCCTTTCATGACACTTCAATGACCGGCTGCCGCCAGGTCAGACCGCGATGTAGTTCCCCGAGAGGATGAGCAGGACCTGCACGGTGATGCCGGTGCCGTAGTAGTCCGTGGCGTTCGGCGTCCAGGTGGTGACGCGGGTCCACAGCTTGTCCAGCCAGGCCTGACTGCCCGGATCGTTCATCGCCGCGATGGCGAACGACGCGGTGAAGCAGGGGTGCTGACCCGACTCACCCGAAATCTTGGAGCCCGACAGCGTGTAGCCGGTGGTGATCTTGGCCGGATCGCCCCCGGTCGTCTGCTGGATCCAGGTGTTCATCTTCCGCACCTGGCCCTGCGCCGGGCTGCCCGACACGGTGACGCCGTCGACGCCGAGGCGCCACGGGTCACGGCAGGCGTTGTAGCTGTACTTGTCGTCCTTGCCTTCGAGGAAGTCCGCCGGGGCGGGCTTCGGCGTGGAGTTGGTGTTGACGACGAAGTCCGGGATCAGCCCGGTCTTCGGCGCGTACTGCTGCTGGAGCTGGGTGACGGCCTGCTCCTGCCGGGTACGGACCTGCCCCCAGAAGGAGTCGCCGGTGACCTTCTCGAACGCGCGGAGGTGACCCGGCATCCAGTCCGACGATCGCGAGCTGTTGATGTACTTGCCCTCGTCGGCCCAGTCCGCGAGCCGCATGAACTTGGTGCTGGAGTTGACCTCGCTGCGCTTGATCGCCTTGATGATCCGCAGCGCCTCGGACTTGTAGTTCACCGAACCGGAGCTGCCCCAGACCTTGTCGGCGATGAGCAGGCCGTAGGCGATCTCGAGGTCGCCGTCGGTCGCCGAGTCGACGCCGTTGACGCTCTTGCAGCTCGCGTCCTGCTCGGCGGCGTGGAGATCCTTGTCGATCGACGAGGGGTGCGCCTTCACGAACTTCAGGATGCCGTCGAAGATGGTGCGGGCCTGCGAGTCCTTGTCGCCCATCATCGCGGCGATGGTCATGCCGTAACCCTGACCCTCGGCCACGAAGGCGTGGTCGGCGTCCGGCGCCTTGACCGCGTAAGTGCCTGTCCCGCACTTGGTGGTCAGGAAGTTCTTCTTCCAGAAGTCATAGTACTTGGCGAGCGCCGCGTCCTGCGTCGCCTGCGAAACCGACGGGCGCAGAACGCCCGGCAGGTAAGGGGTTCCTTGAGCGGTGGCCGCGATGGCGGGGGCGGTCGTGGCGACCAGCCCGGCGGTCAGCGCGGCCGCGGCCAGCACTGTCCGAACGGTCTTTCTCATGGCTCCTCCGGAAACGTCGTTGGTGGCGGCGGCGCGTTTCGAGAGTGACAGCCGGATCGGACAAAAACAAGAGAGTTAAGAAAGTTTCCTTACTATTACCTCAAATGACGCTTCCGTGAACGGTGCCCTAGCGTTGCCGTCATGAAGATCGCTCTGAGCGCGCGCGGCGAGGCATTCCGGGACTTCTGGACCGAGCGACACCTCGCCACCCTGACCACCGTCCGCCCCGACGGGACCCCGCATGTCGTCGCGGTCGGGGTCACGGTGGACTTCGAAGCCGGGATCGCCCGCGTGATCACGTTCCGTTCGTCCAAGAAGGCCCGCATGATCAAGGAAGCGGGCGAAAAGGGCATTCCGGTCGCCGCTTGCCAGATCGACGGGCCCCAGTGGTCCACTTTGGAGGGACGTGCGGTGCTGCGCGAAGACCCGGAATCGGTACAGGACGCCGAAAACCGCTACGCCGCGCGCTACCGGCAGCCCAAGCCGAACCCGGAACGCGTGGTCATCGAGATCACCGTGACCCGGGTTCTCGGCAACGCCTAGGTCCCCTACAGCTCAAGCCACGAACAGGCTGAGCAGTCCTTCCACCGAACGCACGATCACCCTCGCGGCGGCGCGTTCGGCGTGCGCGGCGTCGGGCCGTTCCGCCTCGTGCCGCCACCGGACGAGCGCGTTTTCGGCGCCCGCGTGGATCTCGGCCGGGTCCGCGTCGGGTTCGAGGCCGAGCCGCTCGGTGGGCGCGAGTCCCTGCGCGCCGAGCAACCGCGCGGCCTCCTCGGCGACCTCCCCGGACAGCGCCGTGCGGCCGCCGCGGATGCCGGCGATGAGCCGCAGTTCCCGGAAGTCGTGCGCGGCCGCGGCGAACCGCTCCACCCGGGCGGCCAGCCGGTCGCCGTGCGGGAGCGGTTCGGCGGCGAGCAGTCCTTCCAGCCGCAGCACCGCTGTGCGCGCCTTCAGCGCTTCGGCCCTGGCGACGAAACAACCGGCGAGCGTGTCCCGCAGGTCGCCGAGGCCGCTGCGGTGCACCAGTTCCGCTGAAAGTTTCAACCTGCTCTCGCAGCCGGTGCGGATCAGGGTGATCGCCAGCCGGACGCCATAGAGCCCGAACCGCGAAACCAGATGTTTCCTCGACTCCGGCGAGACACCCACCGGGAACGGGTCGTCCACGAAGGAATCCACGGACAGGAGGTGGCGCTCCAGCTCCGGGCGGGAGACCGAAGCCAGCGCGCGCAGCACCTCGAACTCGTCGTCCCGCAGCGCGCGTCCCGCGTACCCCAGTTGCCCGGCCACCGCGATGACTCCCTGGAACCTCGCGCAATCCGGGTCTTCGCGCCAAGCCCGCCGCGCCAGCTGCTTCGCGGTGAGCAAGGCGTCGATCCGGCCGGCGCCGACCTCGTCGGCCCGGCCGAGGACCAGCACCGAGTTCATCGCGGTCTGCCGCGCGAACGCCGAACCGCCCACCTGCCGGGTACCGGCCAGCTCGTCGGGTTCGAGATGACGGACCAGCCGCACCGTCGCGTCGACGTGCTCGGCGGGCGCCGGGGTGTCGAACAGATCGATCTCACGCAGTGCCCGCGTCGGCCATTCCGACAGCGCGGAGACCAAAGTGGACTTCCCGGTCCCCGGCGTGCCGACGAACCCGACCCGCAACGGTTCTTCCAGCCGTTCCAGGCATTCCCGCAGCATCGCGATCGCGTGCGGGCGATCCCGGTAGTGCGCCGCGGCCTCGTTCAGCAGCTCCTGGGCATCGAGGGCGGTCACGCGGAGAGCTCCCGGCGCGGCGCGGCGCCGCTGCCGAGCGCGCCTGCCTTCCGGTGCAGGGCGGCGAGCCGGTCGATCTCCTTCTTGACCCGCTGGGTGCGCCGGTCCCGTTCGGCGGATCCGGCGATGATCAGTTCCCGCTGGCGGGTCAGCGCTTCGGCGAGTTCGTCCGACAGCGCGACGAAATGATCGCGCAGGCGCCGCTGGACCTGACGGATCTCGTCCTTGATCTCCTTGCTGAACCGGATGAACACGTCGTCGACGTGACGCTGCGCCGCGGCCTTCGCCAAGGCCTGGCGCCGCTGCAGCCGCATCCCGCCTTCGTCGCGCACGCTCTTGGTGGCGAACGCTACACCGGCGCCGAGGGACACCGGGTTGATCAGCGGCAACCCGGCGAGACTGGTGACCAGGCCGAACATCAGCACCCCGCCGTAGGAACCGCGCAGTCCGGTGAAGAGCTTCTGCCCGATCTTGAACCGCTCGATCTTGGGGGTGCCGACCTCGGGGATCGACTCCACCCCGGATCCGGTCAGCGGCAGCTCCGGGGCCTGGCCGAAACGCGGCCCGAAGCTCGTGGCGACCGCGTGCGCGATCCAGGTAGACCGGTCGGACACCCAGTTGTAGTTCGTCTCGACGGCCTCGGCGAGGTTCTCTTCCAGCCAGGTCTGGAAATCCGGCCAGATCTGCACCGGGTCGCCTTCGTCGAAGGTGCGGTCGATATGCCGCACGATCACCCGGGTCCGCTCGCGCAGGTCGTATTCGGCGTCGGAGACCAGATCGGTGATCTCGTCCGACAACATGTTCTGCCAGCGGACGTTCTGCCGCCGAAGTTCCTCGGTGCGCCGCTGTGCCTGGTGCAGCAGCGTGACCTGGTCGATCCCGTTGTCCTGCGAGACGGAGTCGAGCCGCGTCTGCAGCGTCTCGACCAGCTCGACCGCTGCCGCGCGGACGCTCACCGCGGCGGCGAGCGCCCGGGTGCGTTCGAGCGGGCGCGCGGCCTGTTCTCCCACCCAGTTCAGGAGTTCCGGGAAACCGGACCGTCCGTTGAGGCCGGCGTCACCGGCCTTCGCGGCGGCCTGCCGCACCGTCGCGGACACGGGGAAGACGTCGGCGACGACACCGGTCTCCGACAGCGCGGCGCGGTTGCGGGCGGCGAGTTCCCGCCAGTCCGGGCTGACGTCGATCTTGGTCAGCGCCAGTACCAGTGCCGGGCACCAGGTCCGGATGTGCCGCGCCAGCGCGAGTTCGGCGGGCTGGAGTTCCTGCGTCGCGTCGGAGACGAGGATCACCGCATGCGCGTCGGCGAGGACGTCGAGGGTGGCCGCGGTGCGCGGCGATCGGGGATCCCCTATCGCCGGGGTGTCCACCAGCACCAGTCCCGTGCCGAGCAGTTCGCGCGGCAGGCCGACCTCGACCCGGCGCAGTGAACCGGGCGGCCGGACCTCGAGTTCCTTGGCCAGGTCACCGACCGGCACGCTTTCCCTGCCGTGCCCGACCAGGGTGGCGGCGGGATCGGCGGCGTACCCGATCTCCGTGGGGACGGCGGGGGTGCTCGCGTCCCCGACCGCGCAGACCGGGGCGTTCAGCAGCGCGTTGAGCAGGTAACCCTTGCCCTGCTTGGGAAAACCGACCACCGCGATCCGGGTGCCCGGTGCCTGCCGGTCACGTCTGCGCCGGAGGCGTTCGGCCAGGTCGGCGCGACCGTGGGCGGCACAGGCGTCCAAGGTCTCGTTGAGCACGTCGAGCCAGGCTGGGGCTGTCACGGGGATGCAGTGTTCCCTTAACCAAGCGCGGAATCAATGTGGCATGGGCCAACATGCCGCGAGGGCCCCGCGACCTGGTGCGATCGCGGGGCCCGTACACACGGCAAGAGATGAAAGTTATTCAGCTCAGCCGATGTGGATGTCGTTGCCTGAGCCGATGTCGCCCGCGCCGACGTTGATGTCGCCGATGTGGCCGACGTTGTGGCCGATGTTGTTGCCGACCTCGGAGACCACGTCGTGGACGTCGGAGACGCCCGCGTGGTTCGCGACGTTGGCGACCTCGTTGGCCACGTTGCCCGCGACGTTGCCGGTCACGTCGCCGTGGTTGCCCAGGTTGTTGGCGATGTCGCCGTGGTTGCCGAGGTTGTTGGCGACGTCGTGCACCTTGGTGGTGACGTCGGCGACGCCGGTCTGGCCGATGACGCTGGTCAGGTCACCCACGGTCGACAGGAAGTCCGGGGCACCGCCCGCGACACCGTCGACCCGCGGCAGGTCGCTGTTCAGGTCGCCGACGGCCGGGACCGAGTCGACGGCCGGGAGACCGGCGGTGTCCACGGCCGGGACGGCGTGGGACAGGTCGGTCGCGGTGTCGACGGCACCGGTGGCGACGTCACCGGCCTGGGCGACGGAACCGGCGTCGAGGCCACGCGAAAGGTCGTCGGTCAGCCCGAAGCTGCCGACGGTGTTCTGCGCGAGGGCGGTCACACCGGCGGCGGCGTTCGACACGTCGGTCACGTCGGAGACGGCCGGGACGGAGGGCAGGCCCGGGACGTCGACCGGCAGGTCGCCCACGGCGGGCACGGCCGGGACGGCGGGCAGGCCACCCAGCTCCGGCAGGCCCGGCACGGCCGGGACACCCGGGAGACCGGCGCCGGGGAGGCTCGGGACCGCGGGGAGGCCAGGGAGGCCAGGGAGGCCATCGACACCGGGGACGGCGACCGGGAGGCCGGCGGTCAGCGCGGTGAGCTGGTCGATCGCGCCCTGGACGCCGTCGGCGCATTCGCCGTCGGTGCCGTTGACGACGTTCGTGACGCCGCCGAAGCCCGCCAGGTTGTCGGCGGTGGCCGCAGTGGTTCCGGTGAGGTCGGTGGCGGTGTCGACCGGGACGAAGTCGAGAACCAGCGGGACGACCTCGTGCACGTCGGCGGCGTTGATGTCACCGAGGCCGGCGTCGGCCAGGATCTGCTGCGGGTCGTTGGCGAACGCCGCACGGGCGGCGGTGTCGTTCAGCAGGTTCAGCGTGAAGTCGTGCAGGGTCTGGACGGAACCCATGAAAGGACTCTCCTGGGGTCTAGGTCGGTGGGGATGGCCCAGCGGCCGGAGGGCACAGCCGAGCGCAGGTCACCGAAGTTAGTGAGCCGGTGCCTCTGGGCACATCGGGGATTACTCCTGGTCGTCTCTCACTCAGCCAATAGGGGATCGGTATGACATCGTTAGGGCGTTAGGGGCTTAACCGAGACGCATCCCGTTGGGTTTAATGCCAACCCTCACCCGGATGGGTCAAGCCGTTCAGGTGAGTGGCCCTATTTGGTCCTTAGGGGCTGGTCATAGCGAAGGAGGATGCTCGTTGCCCTACGTCCTCGGCATCGATATCGCCTCGACCCGCACCACCGCCGCCACCTGCGTGAATTCCGGCGACGGCTGGGGCATGCCCGAGCCGTCGTGGCTCGGCGCGCGCGGCCCGTCGGCGGCGTCCGCGGTGTTCCTCGACGACGACGGCTACCTGCTCACCGGGGACGCCGCCGTCGAAGCGGGCCGAGCCGCGCCCGCCCGGCTGCTGACCGGGTTCCACGAGCGGGTCGGCGACGACGTCCCCGTGATCGTCGGCGGCGAGCGGTTCCCGGCCGAATCCCTCAGTGCGGTCCTCGTGGACGCCGCGGTGGATCAAGCGGCCGAACGCTTCGGCGAAAAACCGCGGCACATCGTGCTCACGCACCCTGTCGGCTGGGGCTCCTTCCGCCGTGAACTGCTGCGCCGGGCACTGGCCGAAGCCGGATTCCCCCGCGCCGCGCTGGTACCGGCGCCCGTCGCCGCCCTGCACGCCTACCTCGCCCCGCAAGGCGGCGTCACCGCCGGCATCTGCGAATTCGGCCCGGACGGCGCGGTGGTCACGATCGCAGCGGCCGGCGTAAACGGCTGGCAGCCGGTCAAAACGGTGGAAGGCGTCGAGCCCGGCGAGGCGGTCGGCAAGGTCTTCGAACTCGCGCACGGTGCCGGGGTCCCGCCGCAGGCGCTGGCGGGCATCGTGCTCTGCGGTGAGGCACCGCCGGTTTCCGGCCGCACTCCGTGCCCCGTCTTCGCTTCGAGCGACCCGGTATTGACGGTGGCGACCGGGGCGGCCAACATCGCCGCACGACGTGACGTTCCTCAACCCGGCGGCCCGGGATCGAACGCCTTGGCCGCGGTGGAAACCGTGGAAACCACCGTGCTCCCCCGGGTCGACACCCTGGAAGAGCTCACCGAGCGGCCCGAACGACCGCCGGTCGACATCACCCCGTTCCCCTTGCCAGAACGCAGCGGGGCGGCGAAACTGCTCAGCCGGCGCAAGCCTCTCGTCGCCGGAGCCGCCGTCGTGGTGCTGGCCGCCAGCACCCTGCTGCTCACCCTGACCACTCGAGAAGCCACCGCGGACAAGGGTCCCGAAGCCACTCCCGCCACTTCGAGCTCGTGCGCGCCGCCCACCCCCGGCGCCACCCCGTCCAACCCCGAAGGTCGCTGTTGAACGCACTGCTCGACAAGCCCGGCATCATCCATCCGGGTGCCCGACGCCTGCTCGACGAGGTGACCACCGCCCCGGAACTCCCGGTGCGGGTCACCGTCGTCGCCCCCGGCGGGCACGGCAAGACCCATCTGCTCGGCCAGCTCGGACGCCACTACGCGGGTGCCGGGGTCGAGGCACTGCTGATCGATGACGCCGACCAGCTCGGCGACGACGAGATCGCGAAGATCAAGGCGCTGGCGGAAGAAACGACCGCGCCCGTCATCCTGGCCTTCCGGCCGACCGCGCGGACCACCACGCTGCGAGCGCTCGCCGACTCCTTCGGCAGGTCGGTGTCCTTGGGCGCTTTCGGCGTCGACGACGTCCGGCGGCTCGTCGAGCACGCCGGCGGCGACGCGGCCACGGCCGAAGACGTCCACGTCAGAACCGGCGGTGTGCCGGGACTCGTGCTCCGCGCGGTCACCGGTCAGCTCGCGGACTTCCGGGGCGAACTGGAGCAGCTGGACGACGACGTGCACCGCTATCTGATCGCGGCGGAGGCGGGCGCGGGCCGGAATCTCGATCTCCTGGCGGCGCTGCTCAACCGCGATCACGAAGGCCTGCCCGAGGTTTTCGACGGCGCCAGGGCGACTGGGCTCCTCGGCGAGGACGACGTCCTGCTGCCGATCGCCGCCGAAGCCGTCCGCGCCTGGGGATCACCCGGGCGGCGGCTGACCGTGCTGCAGCGACTGCTGGAACTCCAGTTGAGGGACGGTCTTCCGGTCCTGGATCTCGCTCGATCCCTGCTGGGAACGGGAAGTTCGGGCGCGAGCGCGGCGGCCGCCTTCGAAGCGGCCGCACGTGAGGCGATGCCCGACGACACGAAACTCGCGGCGCGGTTCTACGAAGCCGCGTCCGAGGCCGGTGGGCGCGGCGCGGCGCTCACCGTCGGCTGGGCGCACGCCGCGGCGCTGGCCGGGGACCTCGACACCGCGCTCCGGCTCGGCGACGGCCTGCTCGGCAGCGCCGACGATCCTGATGCCGCCGATGCCAGAGCAGCGGGCGCCGAAGTGGCCGCGACCGTGCTGGCGCACCGCGGCGAATTGGCGCACAGCGCGGAGCTGTACCAATGGTCCGGCCGGGCCGGGTCGAAGGCGTTCGCCGCGATCGCCTTGCTGGGCACCGGAAAACTCGAAGCCGCCCGTGGCGTGCTGGAGACCCCCGAGGTCCCGACGCTGTTCGCGGGCGCCGCGTCACGGACGGCACGCGCGATCACCGGATCGGTGTCCGGCTGCGGCGCCGAAACCCTGTCGGCCCTGCTGGGCGCGGCTTCGATGCTGGAATCGGCAGGCGCGCCCGCACCGCTCCCGGACAGCCCTGCCGCCCTCGCGGCGCTGGTAGGCCTGCATTCCGGCGAACTCGCGCTGGCCGAGTCGGTGCTGACCCGCGCGGTAAGCGGGCGGATCGGCGGCGACCTGCTCGCGAAACGGCACCGGCTTCTGCTCGGCTGGGTCGCGATGACCGCGGGTGACCTCAAGACGGCCGCCGCGGCGCTGATGCCTCCGGACGGTCTCGAAGCGCGCGACGAACTCTTCGCCGCCACCCTTCAACTGGGCCTGGCACGACGGGCGAGCGACCTTCCCGGCCTGCAACGCTCCTGGGACCGGGCGTATCAGGCGTCGATGCGGCAGCAGCCTGATCTGTATTCGTTGCTGCCGCTGGGAGAACTCGCGATCGCGGCCGCGCGGGGCGGCGCGGGCGCCAAACTGGCCGGACAGCTGGAGCGAGCGCATGCCGTGCTCGACGCGCTCGGCAACCCTCCACTGTGGACAGCAACGCTGCGCTGGCACGAGCTGCACGCCGCCATCACCGTCGAGGATCACACTTCGGCAGAGGACCATCTGGCCGCACTGAACGCTTTCGCGCCGTGCGGACGCTATCCGGCGGCGCTCGCCGCGGCCGCGGCCGGCTGGCTCGCGGTGCTGACCGGGAGCTTCGATCCCGAAGCGATCACCGCGTCCGCGTCGGAACTGCACGAACTCGGGCTCTGCTGGGACGCGTCCCGGCTGGCCGGGCAGGCGGCGATCCGGACCTCGGACCGGAAGGCGATGGTCCACCTGCTCGAAGCGGCCCGGCAGTTCCAAGGGCGCGCTCTGGAACCTGCCGCAGCCACCGGGTTGGGCACGTTGAGCGAACGGGAACTCGAGGTCGCCCGGCTGGTCGTCGACGGGCTGACGTACAAGCAAGCCGGGAGCAAACTGTTCATCTCGGGAAAGACCGTGGAGCACCACATGGCCCGGATCCGGGGGAAACTCGGCGCCGGGGACCGACGGGAGTTGCTGGCCATGCTGCGGGAACTGCTTCCCGCAGCTGAAGCCTGATCCGCATCCAAGGGTCAGGCTTCAGCCGTGTCCGTCAGGGCCCCGGAATCGACGTGAAGTCGTAGCAGGTCCTCGACCCCTTGACGGAAGGTTTCACAGATCGGTTCGGGGTCGGACAGGCAGCCGGTGGCCATCGCTCCGTCCCGCATCAGGACGAAGCGCCGGGCGGCGAGTTCGGCCGGTGCTTCCCCGAGACGGGCCAGCACGTCAGTGATGGTGCGCGAGAACCATTCGCGGTGGGCGAGGACGGCTTTGTGCACGGGGTGGGCCTGGTCGGGGTACTCCGCCGCGGCGTTGAGGAACGCGCAGCCGCGGAAGCCGGGTGACCGGATGCCCTCCGCGATGCTCTCGGCGATCGCGCGGAGAGTTTCGGACGTCGGCAGCTCCCTGGCCAGGATGGCGTCCACCTGGCCGCGGATGGCCTGGTCGGCCTCCTGCAGGTAGTAGACGATCAGGTCGTCCTTGCCGGGGAAGTGCCGGTACAGGGTCGCCCGGGTCACCTTCGCCTCGACCACGATCCTGTCGATGCCGACGGAGTGGATGCCCTCCGTATAGAAGAGCCGGGTCGCCGTGGAGAGCAGCTTGGACCGTGCTTCTGAGACTTGGCCGCGGGCGGTGGTCATTACCGGCATCTTACGGGATAGAACGTTCGGTCTTGACGCGACCACGTCACACTGCCAGGGTTAGGTAGACCGAACGTTCTCCTCCCTATCTGGGAATCCGGTCTTACCGACACTCAAGGAGTCCTCGTGAGTACCCGCACCGACGCCGCACCGGCCGCCATCGCACCCGCTCTGCGGCGCTTGTACTTCACCCGTTTCGGCTTCGCCCTCGTGTGGGCGGGGCTGCTGTTCACCAGCGCCTCCAAGCTCGGGCCGATCAGTGTCACGCTGCTCGTGCTGTACCCGCTGTTCGACGTCGCCGCCGCCGTCATCGACGTTCGCTCGTCGCAGGACACGAAGCCCGCGCTGGGCCTATACGTGAACATCGCGATCAGCGGAATCGCGGGCATCGGCCTCGCCGTCGCCGCCACCTCTGGCATCCCGGCGGTACTGCGGGTATGGGGAGCCTGGGCGGTCGTGTCGGGCCTCGTCCAACTCGCCGTCGGCATCGGCCGCCGCAAACTGGGCGGCCAGTGGGCGATGATCGCCAGCGGGGCCATCTCTACCGTCGCCGGAACGTCCTTCGTCCTGCAAGCCGCACAGCCGGACGCGTCACTGGCCAACCTGGCCGGCTACGCCGTCCTTGGCGGCGTGTTCTTCCTCGTCTCAGCGCTACGCCTCGGCCGCTCCGCTCGATAACCGGCGATTCGTTCTTGACCTTGACATAGTGACAAGGCCTTCACTGGTGAGCAGGAGGTGATCCCCATCAACACGACACAGAGGACTTCACCGGACATGCGCCTGCTCGGCGCGTTGGGCTCCGAGAGCTCGTCGACGCGACTCCAGGCGGCCCTGGCAGCCGGTACGCACCCGGACGTCGGATTCGTCGACGCGCTCGTGGCGCGGTGCGCGGTCGAGCCGGACTTCTTCGTGCGAGACATGCTGACCTGGGCGTTGACCCGCTTGCCACCGGAGAGCACGGTGCCCGCGCTTCTGGCGGAACTCGGATCCGAGGTCGCCCAGGCCCGCAGTCAGGCGTTGCACACGCTGTCCAAGGTCAGGGACAGCACCACTTGGCCCGCGATCACCCTGTCGCTGCTGCACGACGCCGACGACGAGGTCGCGCGCAGTGCGTGGCGGGCCGCCGTCGTCCTCGTCCCCGACGGGGAGCGGAATCGGCTGGCCGGAGACCTGGCCGCTCAACTCGGCCGCGGCGACCGGAAAATGCGGCTGAGTCTCAGCAGGGCACTCGTCACGCTCGGGGACGAGATCGAGCCTGCCTTGCGGACGGGCCTGGCGAGCGCCGACCCGGAGGTGCGCGCGCACGCTCGCGCAACGGAGCGGCTCCTGCGCGACCCGGACGCCGATTTCGACCCTGCCGTCGACGAGGCGAAACGGATCGCCGCGCTCGGCCCGGAACGAACCAGGGAACATGATGCTGATCGGTGAGGTGGCGCGCCGCTCGGGGGTGAGCAGCCGGATGCTCCGGCACTACGACTCCCTCGGGCTGGTGCGGCCGACGGGCCGCACCGTCAGCGGCTACCGCGAGTACTCCGACGAGGACATCCGCCGGATCTTCCATGTGGAGAGCCTGCGGTCCCTCGGCTTGTCGCTGCGCCAGATCGGCCGTGCTCTGGAGGATCCCGCCTTCGAGCCGTCCGATCTGGTCGGCGACCTCATCCGGCGGACCGAGGAGCGCCTGCAGCGGGAACAGGAGCTGCTCGACCGGCTGCGTGCGGTCGATGCCTCGGCCCCCTTCGGCTGGGAGGGAGTCCTGCGCATCGTCGAGCTCCTGCACGGACTCAACTCGCCACATGCCGCACGACGGCAGCAGACCGTCCTGGCCCCGACCGAAGACGCGCCGGTACCCACCGAACTGCTGGCCGGGGCGGTCCTCGCCGAAGCCGATCCGAACGTCGCCGGAGCCCTGCGGTGGGCTCTCGCGAGGGCGGGCGGCGACGGTGTGGCGAGCCTGGCGTCCGGCGCGCGTTCAGAGAACGTCGACATCCGGCGTCGCGCGGTCCACGCGCTCGCCGGGATGCCCGGTGACGAGGCGACTTCGGCACTGACGGAGGCGCTCGGCGACCCGGACGCGACGGTCCGCGGCCGTGCCGCGCTGGCCGTGGGTTCGCGTGGCCGGATCGCGGCCGTGCCGGCGCTCGTCCGCATGGTGGTCGAGGGTACGACCGACGTCGAGGCGGCCGAGGTCCTCGGAACCCTGGCACGGGACGCCGGGTGCGCGGACCGGATCATGAGCGAGCTGACCGGCGAGCTCGCCGCACCCGCCGCGGACCCCGCGACGCGGATGCGACTCACCCAGGCCTTCGCCGAGATGCCGCCCGCCCTCGCGCAGAGTGTCCTGCGAGACCTGGCCGAAGACGACGATCGCGCCGTCGCCCTCCTCGCTTCGGCCCTCACGGGAGTGCTCGGACGTCGCGAGTGAGGTGCCCCATGCGGCGGAGTCCGGCCATCGCCCGCAAAGCCGACCGAAATATGTCGTGACAGGTCACCTCACGCTCTTTCGCAAATTCGATCACGATATCAATGGTTCTCGAACTTTTGTTTGCGTATTGTCGTGGCCATGACCACAACTCTCGCTTTTAATCCGAAAGCCGCTCGCTTTCTTGACGCCGCGCTCGACGAAGAGATTCTGCTTCGCCAGGCGCAGGGGCGTCAGGTGCGCGCGTTAGCCGAATTCGCCGCTGTCGGTGGTTCGCGAAGATCGGTGACCGAGGAAGTCGCCTTGCGCTTCTCGGTCACCCGCAATCACGCGAGCCTGCTCGTCGAAACCTCCTGCGCTCTGGTCGCCCGCCTGCCGAACACGCTGGCGGCGCTGGATCGTGGCGATATCGACCTGTACAAGGCTTCCAAGGTCATGCAACTGACCCGGGACGTGCCGGACGGAGTCGCTGCCCAGGTCGATGCCTGGCTGGCCGGGCGTCTCGCTGATCGCGATCCCGGCGCGATCCGGGGTTCGGTGAGCTACGCAGTGCAGAAGTTCGACCCCGACGGATATCGCGAACGGGCCGCCAAGAAGCGCGCTCTGCGGCATATCTCGTTGGAACACAAGGACGAGACCATGTCCACGCTCTCCGGCCATCTCCCCACGGAGATCGCCGGTTCCATCTACGCCTCAATGAGCCGGGCCGCCCGAACCCGGCGGAACAAGGACAAATACCGGACCCTCGACCAGCATCGCGCCGATATCTTCGCCGAACGCCTGCTGGCCGAAGACGGCCACGGGAAGCCCCGGGCACACATCCATGTCTACGTCGACTACTTGACACTCATCGGCGCGCGCAAGGATCCGGCGACGCTCGCCGGCTACGGGCCAATCCCCGATTGGCTGGCCCGCGAGATCGCGTCCGACCCCGATTCGACCTGGTCGCGGCTGATCACCAACCCCGCGACCGGCCAATTGCTCGAAGCCGGCGCCGACAAATATCGGGCACCAGCCTCGTTGGCACGGTTGATCATGGCCAGGGACCGTGAGTGCACCCAGCCGGGCTGCCACGTGCCTGCGGAGTTCTCCGAGATCGACCACATCATCCCCCGGGCCCGCGACGGCAAGACCGACCACCACAACTGCCACATGCACTGCAAGGGCCACAACCTGCTTCGCGAGGAACCCGGCTGGTCGGCCGAACCCACCGGCAACGGCGGCATGATCATCACCACGCCGAGCGGTGATACCTACGAGACAGCCCCAGAGCCGTTCCACGACCCTCGCACGGATCCCGAGGAGGAGACACCCTCGTCCTGAGCACGGGAACCGGCAGCCACGGTGGACGCCCGTCCGCTCATCCTTTCGCGGGTAGACGCCCGACGGCGGGGCGCGTAGGAACGAAGAATGGCTGAGGAAAGGTCCAGACGAGTTTTCCTGTCCACGTCCGCCGCACTCTCATCGGTCGCACTTTCGTCGGCAGCAGTGTCGTCGGCAGCACTGTCGGCGGTCACTTTCACCGGAGTCCCGGCCGGCGCCGAAGAACTGGGCGATCGAGGCCCTGGAGAAAACCTCTCACCACAACGGCCCGACGCAGAACTACGGACGATTCTGCGGGAAATAGACGAACACCGAATCGAGGCCACCGTACGCCGGCTCGCCGCCTTCGGGACGAGGCATACGTTGTCCTCACAGACCGATCCCGTCCGGGGAATCGGTGCCGCCCGAGACTGGATCTTCGCGGAGATGAGGAGATCCGCCGACAAGTCGGCCGGCCGGATGAACGTCGAGTTGCAGTCTTACGTGCAGCCGCCCGCACCGCCCCGGATCCCGGTCGCCACCACGATCACCAACGTCGTCGCCACTCTGCGCGGATCCAGCACGCCCGAACGGGTCTACGTCGTGTCAGGCCACTACGACTCGCGCTGTTCGGATCCGCTCGACGCGACAAAGGACGCTCCGGGCGCCGACGACGACGCCTCCGGAGTGGCCGTCGCGATGGAACTCGCCCGGGTGCTGGCCAGTCGCCACCCGGCCGCGACCATCGTGTTCGCGGCGGTCGCGGGCGAAGAACAAGGTTTGTTCGGCGCACGGCACATGGCCACGCAGTACAAGGCAGCGGGCACGAACGTCCAGGCGATGTTCACCAACGACATCGTCGGGTCGAGCAGGGCGGACGACGGGACCCGGGACCCGCGCACGATCCGGTTGTTCGCCGAGGGTGTGCCGACGTCGGAGACCCCGGCACAGGCCGACATCCGGCGCGCGGTCGGCGGCGAGAACGATTCGCCTTCCCGCCAGCTGGCCCGGTTCGTGCGGTCGGTCGCGGAGAACGACGCGACAGGCATGTCCGTACGGGTGATCTACCGGCGCGACCGCTATCTCCGGGGCGGCGACCACATCCCGTTCCTGGAGCAGGGGTATCCGGCCGCGCGGTTCACCGAACCGCACGAGGACTACGCGCACCAGCACCAAGACGTCCGGGTGGAGAACGACAAGCAGTTCGGCGACCTGCAGGAGTTCTGCGACTTCCCGTTCATCGCCAGGGTCGCACGGGTGAACGCCGCCACGCTGTGGTCACTGGCGACCGCACCCGGCGCCCCCGAGGAGGTCCGGATCCGCACGAATCAGCTGACGAACGCCACGGATCTGGTGTGGCGGCACGGAACCGACCCGGATCTCGCCGGCTACGAGGTGGTCTGGCGGGAGACGACGGAGGCCGAATGGACGCACGCGATCAGGGTCGGAGACACGACCGAGGCTAAGGTGGATCTGTCGAAGGACAACGTGTTCTTCGGTGTCCGCGCGGTCGGGAAGAACGGCCGCCGCGGTCCGGTCGCGTTTCCGACACCTTTGAGCTGATGCCACGATGACAGTCACACCCGGCGACCTCGACGCGGCGATGACGAGTGTCGTCGACGGACTACGTCAGGCGTCGGGTCGTGACTGGTCGGCGGCGCCTGGCACCGGCGAACTCAACGCCTGGCGAACGGCCGAGCACCTCGGCGACTGCCTCATCTCCTACGCGGGACTGCTGATCGCACGGCCGTCGACACCGCGTTTCGTCTGCTTCGAATCCGTCGCCGATCAAGCCGCGAAGCCGTCGGAACTGCTGGAGTTCATCACGGTCGGCTGCGGCATTTTGAGCGCCACCCTCCGCACGGCGGCCCCGGACGTGCGCGCCTTCCACCCGAGTGGGCACGCCGACATCGAGGGCTTCGCTGGGATGGGCTGTGTCGAGGCCCTGGTCCACGGCGAGGACATGGCCAGGGGGCTCGGCGTCACCCTCGATCCGCCACGTGACGTCTGTTCGCGAGTGCTCGCGCGGATGTTCCCGGAGGTCGACGCCGACGACGTCGACCCCTGGACGGCGTTGCTGTGGGCGACGGACCGGACGGAACTTCCCGGACGGCCCTCCCGCACCGGCTGGCAGTGGCGAGGTGCACCCCTGGACGATCGAACAGCCGGCTAGCCGAGCAACCGGCGGATGTGCGCGGCGGCGGCACTGAATTCGGGCCGCGCGAGCGTCTCCGAATATTCCCGTTCCTCCGGCAGGTCCACCGGGATCAGTTCTCGCACCGCCCCCGGCCTGGCCGTCATCACCACCACGCGGTTCGACAGGTAGACAGCTTCGGCTATGGAGTGCGTGACGAGCAGGACGGTGGTGCCCGTTTCGCCCCAGATCCGTCGCAGTTCGACGTTCATCTGCTCGCGGGTGAGCGCGTCCAGCGCGCCGAACGGCTCGTCCATCAGCAGTACCCGCGGCCGGTGCAGCAGCGCGCGGCACAACGCGACCCGCTGCTGCATCCCTCCCGAGAGTTCGTGCGGCAAAGCGTCCTCGAAGCCGGTGAGTCCGGTCATGGCGATGAGTTCGTCGGTCCGGCGGGCCGCCTCGGCGCCGTCCATCCCGCGCATCTCCGCCTGCAGCAGGATGTTGCGCCGGACCGAACGCCACTCCAGCAGTGCCGCGCGCTGGAAGACGTAGCCGATGTCGTGCCGCGGCCCGGTGACCGGTTCGCCGAGCAGCTTCACCGCGCCCGAAGACGGTTTGAGCAGACCGGAAACGAGCTTCAGCAGCGTCGACTTCCCGCAGCCCGAAGGCCCCACGATCGAGACGAACTCGCCGGGCTCGATCGTCAGCGAAACCCCGCTGATCGCCGTGACGTCGATTTTCTTGGACCGGAAGCGCACGGCGGCGGAGTCGAGCTCGACCGCGGCCGTCCTGAGTGTCACAGTCATCGCTTGGGTGCCACGCTTTCTTCCCAGTACACGCCCGGTTCCCGCGCCTTGGTGATCACGCCGGTCCGCAGGAACGTGTCGATCGTCGCCTTCCAGTCCGCGGCCGAGTTCACGCCCGGCCCGGAACCCTTGGTCGCGTCGGTGTGCAACAACGTCACCGTGGTCTTGAACTGCTCCAGCAGTACGGCGGGCGACGGCAGCTGCTGCGACGCTCCCTTCATCGTGTCGACGGCGGCTTGCGGATCCTTCTCCGCGGCCGACCATGCTTCCGCTGTGGCGGCGACCATGCGCTTCACCAGGTCCGGATCCTTGGTGAGGGTGCTCCCCGAGGTGACCAGGCCGTTGCTGTAGTAGTTCAGCCCGAATTCGGAGAACCGCAGATAGGACACCGGTTTCCCGGCCTTCTCCTGGATCGTCGGCCCCTGGTCGGAGGCGAAGCCGAGCAGGATGTCGACGCGCCCGGAGAGGACAGCGGCCATCTTGCCCGCCGGGTCGATGTTCTGGATCTCGACGTCGGTCTCAGCCATGCCGTTCTGCTTGAGGAAGGCGGGGAACGTCTTCGTCAGCGCGTCACCGGCGGTGGTGGCGACCTTGCGTCCCTTGAGGTCCTGCGGCTTGGTGATGTTCTTGTCCTGGAAGAACTGGACCGACGCGGGAGTGGTCTGCAGGAACACGCCGACGCTCTTCACCGCCACACCCTGTTCGACGGCGACGGCCAGCGCGGACGTGTCGGCCCAACCGAAGTCCGTCTGGCCGGCGGCGGTCGCCTGCACTGTCTTGCCGGAGCCTTGTCCGGCCTGGATCTTCAGGTCGATCCCGTGTTTGGCGAAGATCCCTTGTTCGACGCCGTAGTAGAAGGGCGCGTGTTCGCCGTACGGGTACCAGTTGAGGGTCAGGGTCACCGCCTTGGTGTCCGAACCGGTCCCGCTTCCCCCACCGCAGGCGGCGATCACCAAGGTCGCGGCGAGCAGGACGGCGAGTATCGCTGGTTTCCTCATCGCAACCCCTTGCTAGCTGGTGGTGACGGCCTCGGCCCGGCGGCTCGCGTGCCACGGCAGCACGAGACGTTCGGCGATTTCGAGCAGGACGAACAGGACGACGCCGACGACGGACATCACGATCAGCCCGGCGAACAGCATCGGGGTGTCGAGGTTTCCGTTGGCCTGCAGGATCAGGTAACCGAGTCCTTCGTTGGCGCCGACGAACTCGCCGACCACCGCACCGGTGACGGCCAGCGTCACGGCGACCTTGAGCCCCGCGAACAGCTGCGGCAGCGAGGCGGGGAACCGGATCTTCCAGAACGTCTTGAGCGGACCGCCGCCCATCACCGACGCGAGCTGCAGCATCTCCGGGTCGACCGATTTCAGCCCGGTGACCATCGAGATCACCACCGGGAAGAACGCGATGAGCACCGCGACGAGGATCTTCGGCTCCAGCCCGAACCCGAGCCACACCACGAACAGCGGCGCGATCGCGATCTTGGGGATGACCTGCGCGAACAGCAGTACCGGGTAGACCGTCCGCTCCACGGTGGCCGACGACACCAGCGCCACCGCGGTGAGCACGCCGACGAGCGCGGCGAGCACGAAGCCCAGCACCGTCTCGTAGGTGGTGACCCAGGTGTGCTGCCACAGATACGGCCACTGCCCGATCAGGACGTCCAACGTGGCCGCGGGCGAAGGCACCAGGTACGGCTCGATGAGCCCGGTGGTGGCCGTCACCAGCTGCCAGAGGAGCACCAAGACGGCGAGCAAGGCCACCGGCCGCCATGTCCGTTCGAGCAGGCCTTCGGCCGCCGTGTCCCGGCGAGTGATCTTCATCGAACCTCCCGCACCGACCCCAGTGATGAAAACGCTTTCTGAAAGCGCTTTCTGGCGTACCGTAGAATCCGCAGGCCACAGGGGTCAAGGGGGAGGAACACGAATGGTCCAACAGGCCCAGAGCACCCTCGGTGACGTCGCGAAGGCGGCCGGGGTCTCGCTCGCGACCGCGTCCAGAGTGCTCAACGGCACCGCGAGCGTCGGCCCGGCACTGCGCGACAGGGTCGAGCGGGCGGCCGAACGGCTGGCCTACTCCCCCAACGCGCACGCGCAGGCACTGGCCCGTTCGACCAGCCGGACGGTCGGGGTGATCTGCCACGACGTCGGCGACCCGTACTTCGCCGGTATCGCGCGCGGGGTGATGCGCGCGGCGAACCGCCACGATCTCCAGGTCGTCCTCGGCAGCACGTTCCGCGACCCGGACCGTGAGGTCGCCTACACCTCGATGATGCGCGGGCACCGCGTGCGGGCGATGTTGCTGATCGGTTCCGGCTTCGAAGACCGGGAGCGCCAGGAGGGCCTGCGCCGTGAGCTGGACCGCTATCGCGCCACCGGCGGACGGGTCGCGGTGATCAGCAGGCACCGCGGCCTGCGGGCCGACGCGGTCCTGCCGGAGAACCGGGAAGGCGCCGCCGACCTGGCGCGGGCCCTGCTCGGGCTCGGGCACCGCCGGTTCGCCGTGCTGTCCGGTCCTCCGCTGCTCACCACGGTCGTCGACCGCGTCGGCGGCTTCCTCGAAGCCCTCGCCGACGCGGGTGTCTCGGTGGAGCGCGAAGACATCGTCGAAGCACCCTTCACCCGCGACGGGGGTTACGAGGCAGCTCAGCGGCTCATCGGCCGAGGCCTGCGCGCGACGTGCGTCTTCGCCTCGACCGACGTGATGGCCGCGGGCGCGCTCGCCGCCCTGCGCGACCACGGCATCGGCGTACCCGGTGACGTCTCGCTCGCCGGGTTCGACGACATCCCGACGATCCGTGACCTGACCCCGCCGCTGACCACGGTCGCGCTGCCACTGGAAGACCTCGGCGAACGGGTGCTGGAGCTGGCGATGCTACCGGACCGCGCCGGCCGGGCCCGGATCGAGCGGGTCCGCGGCCACGTCGTCCTGCGTGAAAGCACCGCACGCCTGCCAGGCGGTTCCTGACGGTCACCGGTGCCCTGCGAGGAGTACGTGGGTACGGCCGATCGGCGCAACTTGGCCGTTGAAACGTTTGTCACGACGGAATCCGGGAACTTTCGCGGCATGTCCAGATGGCGAACCACCAGTAGGAGCAACACGGCCGTGCGGGTCATCACCGGCATCGGCGCGCTGTTCGCTTTCATCGAGCTGCTGTACATGGTCATGGTGCTCGCGGGAGCCAACGCGGGCAACGGTTTCTTCATCTTCATCCAGGCGCTGGCCAAGCCGTTGGCGTTGTTCTGGCCGGGACTCTTCCCGGTGAGTGACCCTAATCTCGCGGTCATCCTCGACTACGGCCTGGCCGCGGCGTTCTGGGTGATCCTGGCGGGCGTGATCGCCCGTTTCGCCGCCCGCTGACCCCCTGCGGCGGCATTCGGCGTCCCGTTCGGCGACACTGGACGGATGAGCGACGGCAGATGGTTCGAGCTGAACCCCCTTCCCGAGCTGTTCGGCCTGGCCGCCGCCGGGCGGGCGCTGTTGCCGAATGTGCCCGTGACCCCGGCCGCCGTGCTGAAGACCGTGACCGAACAGCTGGTCGGGCGAAGGCTGACCACCAAAGTGGACGGGCAGGACGTCGGGCTCACCCTGACCGGGCTCGACTACCAGGCCGACAGCCTCAGCCTGGCCGCCACCGGCCGGATCGGCGACGTCCGCATCGTCGTCGAGGACGTCGACTGGCCGGAAACCCCGCTGAGGCGCATCACCGTCCTGGCGTCGAACGTCCGGCTCCGCTCGCTCCCGTCCCCGGCCGCCATCCCCGAACAGGTGAAGATGGCGATCCGGGTGTCCCCCGAAGTTCTTCAGGCGCGCGTGGCCGAGGCCCGACCGGGCATCATCGTGACCCCCGGCGACGACGGGCATTTCCACATCCGCTGGGAAAGGCGGCCCCGCTGGGGACATCTGGCACTGGAGTCCACTGTGGAGGACGACGCCGTCGTGCTCCGGCCGATGTCCGTCCACATCGGACGGCGACGGTTCGGGCCCCCGGCGAGGCTCAAGCCGATCGTGCTACCCCTGCCGGAACTCCCGCAGGGGATCCGGCTCACCGCGGTCGAGGCGCACGACGGGCACCTGGTCCTGCACACGCTGGCGGAGGAATGGCCGGAGAAGCTGTCCACGATCCCGCTCGGCGACCTGCTGGGCTGGGTGACGACGGCGGTGACCACGCTGACCCTGCCGCGGCTCGGCGCCCGATAGCCACGCGCGTGACCATCGGCCGCCGACCGGATCAGCTGTGCAGGCGTCCCTCCGCGACACGCACCGGAGGCGCGACAGACGCGGCCGCGACTCTTTCAGCCTGTGCTCCGGCGGAGGACCGCACGAGCCCGGCAGACTTGCCGCGCACCTTCTTCTTCTCGTCCGACGTCATCTTCTTGCCGACCGTTCTGGTCTGGCCCACCACGCCCGGGGCCGGGCCTTCACCGCTGAAGTTCCAGACGTACCACTGGTTGTGGCCCCACCTGCGCTTGTCGTACCACATGTCATAGGAGCCGTCGGCCACCCGCATCACCGGTGAGCGGTCCAGGCCCGCCCAGTAGCCGGGGTTCACCTCGATCCGGGTCTCGACGTTTTCGCTGGTTTCCCAGCCCCATTCCTGGCCCCACGTGCGTTTGTACGCGACCGACCAGTCGACGAGGAATTCGAAGCCCGCGCTCACGCTGATCTCGTTCGACACCGTGTTCTTCCCGCTGCGGGTGTCGCGTTTGCCGATCACCTGGGTGATCTTGTTGGCGCTGCAGTTGTACACCGTGTCGACGCGGCCCCAGCTGCCGTAGAAGTCCTGTCCGCGCTGGTCGACGTGGGCGTTGCAGTTCTTGGTGGCGCGACCGCAGTCCTTGAGCAGTTCGGCGCGGGAAGGTCCGCGCGAATACACCACCGAGCTGCCGCGGTCGTTCATGTTCGACCCGTAGTTGCCGCTGTCGTTGGCGTACCACTCCTGGGAGCCGCCTTGGTATTCGGCGTGCTCGTACATCGTGATGTAGCAGTTCTGGAAGGTCTGGAACGAGGAGATCTTGTCGTTCCAGTCGCCGAGGAAGCCGATGGTCTGGTTGGTCCCCTCGACGCACGGCGAACCGGTGACGGCGACGCTCGCGCCGCCGAAGTTCGCGTGTTCGTACAGCACGCTGATCACCGTGGCGGAGGCGCCGACTTTACCGGCCGACGCCGCGGCGAGGGATTCGCCGACGCTGTCGAAGCACCGGATCGTTCCGGTCGCCGTGTCGGCGACGCAATGGTCGCCGCGCTGCTCGGCGTTGGCCGGGACACCGCCGGCGAGGCACACCATGACCGCGGCCAGTACGGCCGCCCCGAGTCTGGATCTACGCACGTCTGAACTCCCTGGGAGAGACGGAACGCCGACCACGACCGGATCGGCGTCACGCAGTCCACCACGGGGAAATCGGCTTGCCCATGCAGAACAACCGGCAGACTGTTCTGCCGCTGACCGGTGACCGGGACCGCCTCAGGCCTTGCCGCGCTCGCGCAGGTATCGCGTGTGGTCGGCCTGCTGGTGGACGTCGCCCGCGTAGAACCGTTCCGCGATGCGATGCGCCTCGGTCTCCAACAGTTCGACTTGCGCGAGGAGTTCGTCGGACGCGCTCGGCTCGCCGCTCGCCCGCCGTTTGGCGGCGAACCACCACGGCAGGTTGAGGTAGGTCTGCACCGACAGCGGCAGATCCGTCCGCGCCAGCCGGGTGATCTCGTGCTGGACGTCAGTGTTGCCCGACAGTCGCTCCGGCCACGACAACATGTCGTCGAGGATTCCGGCGACCCGCCGCACACCGTCCACAGAGGACTCCGGCATCCGCTGCGCCTGCGCGGTCACCTTGCCCACCAGTGCTTCGAGGTCCGCGCGCAGCTGCCCGGCCTCGGCGACGACGTCCACCGGCACCAGCCGGACCCGCTCGGGCGGCGCGACCAGGGCGAACACCGCGTACAGCCCGGCGACCACCACCGGCCACAGCCCGCCGACAACGCCGGTCAGGTACAGCGCGAGCCCGATCAGCCCGCCGACGCAGCCGGCGAGGTTCTTCGTGGAGCCGAGATACTTGATCATTGGTAGCCGCGGATTTCCTGGAACACCTTGGGCAGTACGTCGCCTCGCGCGTCGAACACGTTGCCGCCGCTGCGTTTCGCGACCTCGCCGAGTTCGGCGGAATCGCCCTCGCCGAAGATCACGGTGAAGACCGGGATCTGCCGCATCGCCTCCGTCATCGACGGGAACTTCCGCTGGAAGTCCTGGAAAGTGGAACCGCTCGCGTTCTCCCCGTCGGTCATCAGCACGATCGAGGTGAACCGATCCGGGTCGCGCGCGACCAACGGGCCCATGATGTCGTACGCGCGCTGCAGACTGTCGTAGATCGCCGTGCCGCCGTTCGCGTCGAGATCTTCGGCGAAGTGCTTGATCTTGTCCAAGGCGGGCTGCGGATCGCCTTCCGGCACCACGAACGTCTCCGGACTGCCGGGCACGGTGTCGAACGGCAGCATCGTGACCTCTTCGCGGCTGCGGAACCGGCGGTACCGGCCGGTCAAGGAACCGTCGGCGCCGGTCAGTCCGATCAGCGCGGTGCGCAGCGAGTCGATTCTGTCGCCCGCCATGGAACCGGAGGTGTCGAGCACGTACAGCGTCCGCGACGGACGCCGGATCTTGTCGAAGTAGGCACCCAGCAGCGCGTCCACGGCCTGCTGCGTCGCGGGAAACGGCAGCTCCACCAAGTCTTTCTGGGCGAATTGCTGTCCCAATTGGACACCCGGGACGACCGGGCGGCGTTGCGTGGTCTCCATGATCTTGCGCTGCGTGTCCGGCGTGCGCAGCCGCTCGGCCAGCTTGCGGTGCGCGTCCCGCGCGTCGGAGTTCGCGCTCTGTAACAACGTCAGCGGATAGTCCGCGGTGACGACACCGTCGGAGGGGTACACCAGCGTCAGCGGTTCGGGAAGCTTCCCGCTCGCGTTCATCGACAGCAGGACGGACTCGTAGTTGATCAGTCCGTCGACCTTCTTGCCGGGATCCTGACCGCTCGCCCGCCGCTGGTAGGCGTCGGAAAGCCAGCCGGACGAGCCCGCCGACATCGCCTGCGCGCTGAAGAACTCGGTCAGTTTCGGTGTGACGGAAGCGATCTGCTGCGCGTCGATGGCGTTGCCCGCGCCCGCGAGCGCCGACGCGACCCCGACGAGCGCCGAGAACCCGGAGTTCGACGCCGACGGGTCGGTCATGCCGTAGGTGAACGCCTTCTTCCCGGCCTGCTCGGCGATCTCGCCCCAGCCGACCGGCCGCCCGGTCCAGCCGAGCCGCTGCGCCGCCGACGCGGACAGGCCGAGCACCACCGGCGAGCTCATGATCTTCACCTGTTCGCCCAGCCGTTTCGCCGCCTCCGGAACCGCGGCGGGGTAACGGTTCGACGAGAACCAGACGGCGTCGTACTGGCCGTCAACCTTCCCTCCTCCGAGCGACTCGGTGCCTTCCAGCGTCCCGGTGAACTGGAACTTGACCTTGACCCCGGTCGCGGCCGCCTCCTGCTCCAGCAGCGGCTGCATATCCGCCAGCTCGCTGCCCGCGAGCACCCGCAAGGTCCCCGGTTCGGCCTCCCCCAGGCCCCGCGTCCCGCCTTCGCTCGAACCGCAGGAAACCAGTGACAGCGCGCAAACCGCCGCCAGCGCGGCCATCATCCAACGTTTCACGATGCCCCCTCGGCCGTCGCCGTCTCGTGAGACCGGCGCAGATGGTCTTCGGCCCGCCGGATCTCCCCGGACAACGCCTCCACGGTCGCCGCCATCGTCGAGACGGCCCCCGCCTTGAACTCGTCGATCGCGTCGATGCTGCGATAGATCCGGTCGAACGACTCGCGGATCGTCGACACCGCCACCGCCGGATCGCTGCCCGCGCGCTGGATCTCGGCGCTGCGCAACTCCAGGATCTCGGCGTTCGCCCTGATCAGCCCGTCGGTGGTCGCCTGCACGGCCCGGACCTCGTCGAGGACGTCACGCTGGCCGGCGAGCGCGCCGCTCACCAGCAGCGCGACCCGCAGCGCCGCGACCGTGGTCGACACCGCCCGCTCGATCCCGCGGATCAGCTCGTCGTTGTTGCGCCGCACCAGGTCCAGCGTGAGATAGCCCTGCGCGCTCACCGCGAGCTGGGTCAGCAGGTCCTGATGCCGCTGCCGGATCGGATGCAGCGCGTCGGCCCGCAACGCCTTGGCCCGCGCGGGATCGGTGAAGTCGAAGATCCCCGCCTGGCGGTCGACAGCCGTGTCGACGGCTTCGGCGAACGCGGCCGCTTCCGACAGCTTCCCGAGCGTCCCCCACAGCCGTTCCCGCTCGCCCTTGAGCGCGGCGTTGTCGCGTCGCAGGACGTCCTGCCGCGCCCGCAGGTCCAGGACCAGCGCGTTCACCGGTTCGTTGGCCGCACGGTAGCGGTCCAGCGCCTTCTTCGCGCTGCCCGCGACCGGGATCAGCCCCATCAGCTTGCGGCCCGTGATCGGCAGTTTCGCCGGGTCGATCTCCGCGACGGTCCGCCGGAGCCCGGCCAGGCTCACGGTCGCCTGTTGTTGTGGTGACCCGATTTCCGCGAGCGCCCTGGTCGAACGGTCCAGCAGCGCCCCCGCGACGGTCGCCGCCGCGCGCATGTCCGACTCACCGACCGCGAGCAGTTCGTCCAGCACGCGGGTGAACTCGGGCGAGCGGACGTCGAGCGCTTCGAGTCGCTCGGCGAACCTCTCCGCGCGCCGCGCGACCTCGGCGTGGACCTCCGGCCCGAGGGTGACCAGGCCGGCCGCACGCTCGGCCGGGATCGCCTCCACCTGTTCGGGTGGAGTGAGCGTGAAATCGTCCATCAGTACTGCTTCTTGACCGCGTCGAGCAGGCGCTCGAGGGTTTCGTACGACGGCGGCTCGACGGCGTCCACCAGATCCGCGGGCACCGGCGCCTTGGCCGCGGCGACGACGTCGGCGAACAGCCGGGGGTCCCCGGTGCGGAAACCGAACGTGGCGGCGAGTTTCCCCAGCTCCGGATCGGTCGCCAGCAGCCTGCCCACCTGGTCGCCGTTCGGTTTCAGCGGGACGAGCGTGTGCTTGGAGTACACCGTCGGCGCCGTGTAGAGCAGGCGCATGTCCGGCCGGATCGAGCCGTCGGCGCGGACCAGCCTGTCGACGAACTGCGACTCGTAGATCAGCACCATCGGCGTCTTGCCCATCCCCGCGGCGAGGTAGTCCTCGAACGGGCCTTCGGTGCTGTTCTGCGTGTAGCCCTGGTCTATGAACAGCTTCGACACCCCGGGCAGCACCTTCGCCTCGGCCTCGGGCGTGCTGACCACGTTGTTCCCGTTGGCGACGAAGGAAACGATCGACAGGTACATCGCCGCCGAGTTCGATTCACGCGGGTCCGTGGTCGTGACCAGCACGTTCTTGCGAGCCGGGAAAGCGGTGTTGCCGGGAAGCTGGTCCCAGCGCGTTCCCTTCTGCGCCAGTTCGAGGTACTTCGCGACGTCGAGCACGTGGTAGTCCCCGGCGCCCTTGCGCACGATCCCGTTGGCGCTCAGGAGATTCACGATCGGCTCGAAGGTCGCGACCGCCATCGGCGACTGGAACGGCGTGTGCACGCCGGTCACCTTGTGGTCGCGCTGGATCCGCTGCGCGGCGGGCGACGAGGACGGGAACGCGAACTCGTACGCGCCGAGGTCCATGCTCGCGATCTGCCGCGACCCGGCGGTATCCACCTCGACCTTCAGGCCGTGCTTGGCGAACGCGTCCGCCACCCGCTTGTCGGAGAAGAAGGCCAGCTTCTCCGACCCGATGACCCCGCGCACCGTGGTCAGATCTGTTCCCCTCGCGGTGTTCTCGTCACCGCCCCGGCCCCAGACGATCACGGCGACCACGGCCAGCAGCAGCACCACTGCCAGGCCGATCGACAGACGGCGTTTCACCGGCCCACCCCCTCGTTCACAGGCTTGATCCTTCAGCCCGTTCGACTCTTTTGACGCGCGGGCGAGCCATTTCGAAGTGAACGATCGATGAACGTAAGAAGTCGTCAGTTTCTGGCGAACCGTTGGGGTAGAAGGAAAATCAGATCACGGACTGCTCCGAGACCGGCAGGCACACGGTGAACCGCGTATCGCCCGGCTCTGAGTCGACACGGAGGTCGCCTTGATGCCGTTCGACGACGATGCGCCAGGAGATGTCGAGGCCGAGCCCGGTCCCCTGCCCCACCGGCTTCGTGGTGAAGAACGGCTCGAAGATCCGCTGCCGCACCTCCGCCGGGATCCCCGGCCCGGTGTCGCCGATCTCGACATGCACGTGATCGTCCACACGGGACGTCCGCAAGGTCAGCGTGCCCTCGGATCCCATGGCGCCCAGCGCGTTGTCGATGACGTTCGTCCACACCTGGTTCAGCTCACCCGGGTACGCCGGGATCCTCGGCACCGTGTGGTCGTACTCCTTCACGACGCGGATGCCCGGCGCGATCTTGCCCGCCAGCATGACGAGCGTGGAGTCGAGCCCTTCGTGGACGTCGATCCACTGGTGCGGCGCGCGGTCCATCTGGGAGTACTGCTTGGCCTTGCCGACCAGCACCGAGATCCGGGTCGTCGAATCCTCGATCTCGCCCATCAGCATCTCGGTCTCGAGCGCGTACGCGAGCCAGCGGACGGCGCCGTCGATGAAGGTCTTCCCGACCGAGTCGAGCAGCCGGTCCAGATCAGGCACGGTCAGCCCGGCGCGGACGTAGATGTCGGCGAGGTCCCAGCCCTGGTCGATGCCGTGGTCGTCGAACCAGTCGCCGATCTCGTCCTCGCGGTCGGCCTGCTGCATCGCGGTCAGCTTCGGCGCCGAGGAGACCTGCTTGACCAGTTGTTCCTGGATCTCCAGCAACTGCTCCAGCAGCGTCGGGTCGACGTTCTTCTTCGCCAGCATCGCGAGTTTGTGCCGCATCCCGGCGACCCGTTCCCGCAGCGACGCCGTCGCGCGGACGGCGGCGGCGGCCGGGTTGTTGAGTTCGTGGGTCAGGCCGGCGGAAAGCTCCCCGAGCGCGAGTAAACGCCGTCGCGAACCGATCACCGTGTCACTGTTGCGCCAGCCGAGGTACATGCCCTCCAGCAGATGCGTCGCCATCGGGAACCAGCGGCGGAACTCTGTGGCGAACTCGGCAGCGGGCAGTGTCAGGAAGGTGAGGTCGCTGACAGCATGCACCGAAGCGCCGTAGGTGTGTTCGGTCTCCTGGTGCACGAAGAACTGCGTCGCACCGCAGTAGGCGCCGCGCTGGTCGGACCGGATCGTCTCGACCTCGGTGCCGCCGACGAGCCGCGTCATCCGCAGCGCGCCGGACAGCAGGAGGTAGAAGCAGGTGGCCGGTTCACCCTCGCGCATGACCGTGGTGCCGCCGGCGTACTGCTCCAGGACGGCGTGCTCGTCGATCCAGTCCAGCTGTTCTTCGCTGAGGTGCTCGAAGAGGAAGAGCCCGCGCATTTCTTCCCTGGGCAGGACGCTCATTGTTCCTCCAAGTACCGGTGAACGAGGGTGACCGCCATGGCGCCTTCGCCGACGGCCGAGGCGACGCGCTTCACCGACGCGGCCCGGACGTCGCCCGCCACGAACACGCCGGGAATGGACGACTCCAGGTAGTGCGGGTCGCGGTCCAGCGTCCAGCCCGGCGGTGGGCCGCCCTCGGTGAGCAGATCGGGGCCTGTCCGCACGAAACCGTGGTCGTCGCGCTGGATCTCCGTGCCGAGCCAGTCGGTGCGGGGCGCGGCGCCGATGAAGATGAACAGGTGCCCGGTCGGCACGGTCTCGGTGACGCCACCGTTCTCGCACAGGGTCAGTTGTTCGAGGTGGTCGTCGCCGTGTGCCTCGACCACCGTGGTGCGGGTGCGGACGTGGATGTTCCCGATCGCGGCGATCTGTTCGATCAGGTAATGCGACATCGACGCTTCGAGCGACTGGCCGCGGACGAGGATGGTGACGTCGGCGGCGTGTTTGGAGAAGAACACCGCCGCCTGGCCCGCCGAGTTCGCGCCGCCGACGATGTAGACGTGCTCGCCCTTGCACTCGGGCGCTTCGGTGGCGGCCGAGCCGTAGTACACGCCGCTGCCGGCGAGTTCGGCGACGCCGGGAGCCTCCAACGCGCGGTAGTTGACGCCGCTGGCGAGCACCACGGAATGCGCGGAGATCTCGGTCCCGTCGCCGAACAACACGACCCGCGCGGAACCGCGCGCCTCCAGGCCCACGACGTCGCGGGCGGTGAGCACCTCGGCGCCGAACTTGAGTGCCTGCCGCCGCGCGCGGTCGGTGAGCTGGGCGCCGGAAACGCCGTCCGGGAAGCCGAGGTAGTTCTCGATGCGGGAGCTGGTGCCTGCCTGCCCGCCGGTGGCCTTGCGCTCGACGATCACCGTCCGCAGGCCCTCCGACGCGCCGTACACGGCCGCCCCGAGCCCGGCCGGCCCGCCGCCGATGACGATCAGGTCGTAGAACTCCTGCGCGGGGCGCGTGGACAGGCCGACGGCGTCGGCGAGTTCGGGTCCGGACGGCTGGCGCAGCACCGTGCCGTCCGGCGTGACCAGCACCGGGATGTCCTGCGGCGCCGCGTCCGCCGCGTCGAGGATGCGGCGGCCCTCGTCGTCGTCGACGGAGTACCAGCGGTACGGCACGGCGTTGCGCGCCAGGAAGTCCCGCAGGTGGAACGACGGCGAGGAGTACCGGTGGCCGATGAGCTTGATCTCGTCGACCGGCCGCTCCCCCACCGCGCGCCAGGTCTCCACCAGCGCGTCGATGACCGGGTAGAGCTTCTCCTCCGGCGGGTCCCACGGCTTGAGGAGGTAGTGGTCGACGTCGACGACGTTGATCGCCTGGATCGCGGCGTCGGTGTCGGCGTAGGCGGTCAGCAGCGCGCGACGGGCGTTCGGGAACAGGTCCATCGCCTTCTCGAGGAAGACGATGCCGTCCATCTGCGGCATCCGGTAGTCGGCGAGGATCGCGGCCACGGCGTCGCCGCGCAGCTTGATCTCACGCAGGGCTTCGAGGGCGTCGGCACCGGAATCGGCCCGGATGATCCGATAGTCCTTCCCATACCGTTTGCGCAGGTCGCGGGCGACCGAACGGGACACGGCGGGATCGTCGTCGACGGTCAACAGGATCGGCTGGCTCACCGGTTCAGCCTAATCCCTATTACGTTCGGGTCGTGCTGACCGAAGCCGAAGAAGTGATCCACGCCCGTACCGTCGTCGCGGGTGAAGCGGGCGCGGCGGCGGGGCTCCCCGGCCGTTTCGAAGCCTGGCACGAAGACGGGCTGTTCGTGGCGCTGGCCACGGCTCCGGAGCTGCGGTTCCTGCGCACGATCTCCGGCGTCACCGAGGAGAACCTGCCGTCGGCCATCCGGCTCGCCGGCGCTTCGTGCTGGGACGGAGATCGGCCGACACTCGTGCTGCCACCGGACTTGAACCCGTCCGATCTCGTGCCCGCCGGAGTCCGCCCGATCGCGGTCCTCCCGCTCACCGACCTCGCGGCATCGGACACTGACGTCGACGACTCACCCGACATCGACGTGTTCCTCCGCGTCCTGCTCGACGGATACGAAAGCGGCGGCGCCGTGACGGAGTTCATCGCCGCCGAGCACTCCGATCACCGGGTCCGGCGGTCGCTGCTGGTCGAGGACGGCGTGCCGATCTCGGCGGCGGCCTTGAGCTCGCACGGGCCCGGCGTCCTCCTCGGCGGCTCGGCCACACCGCGGGCCCATCGTGGCAAAGGCACACAGGCCCGGCTGCTCCTCCACGGTCTGACCGCGGCCGCCCGCGAAGGGCACCGCTTCGCCGTCGCGACGGCGGTGGAGGGCTCGCCGAGCCTGTCGAACCTGCGCCGCTCCGGGGCTCAGGTCCACTTGCGACAAGCGTTCAGGCTTGAGTGAGCTTGCGCAGGCGGAAGGCCAGGACGAGCAGCATCACGCCGTACAGCAGGGCGTAGATCCCGACCAGCAGCGCGATCCCGTAGGCGCCGGCGATCGGGTTGATCACGATCACGATGCCCGCGATCAGCGAGAGGGCACCCGCCGCGATGAGGAAGGCTTCACCCTCGATCTGTTTGCGCAGCCGGATCGCGGCGACGATCTCGACGATGCCGGTGAAGATCGCCCAGAACCCGACGAGGAAGGCCAGCACCAGCACCGTGATCCCTGGCCAGAGCAGCACCAGGACACCGGCGGCGACACCGAGTACGCCGAGGACTCCGTAGGCGGCGCGATGGGCCGGATCGCCCGGCCGGAAAGCCTGCATCAGGCCGCCGACGCCGTCGATGATCGCGTAAATGCCGTAGATGATCGCGAGGGCCAGGACGGTGGCGCCGGGCCAGATGAGCGCGAGTATGCCGAACAGGATGGCGAAAGCGCCGCGGACGGCGGCCAGCGGCCAGGCAAGGCGGGGTTCGACGACGGTGAGACCGACGAGAGGCATTCTCCGGCTCCCTCTCTACGCGGACGGGGAACCCAGTATCGAAGCGCTGGAGGAAGAGCGCGCGGCACACCACCCATTCGGGCGGGGGGCTTTTCGCGGTGGGTGATAAAGGCCGGTGCGCGCCGCGACCGCCATCACGGCGCGCACCGGGGTCCATCAGGGATAGGTGACCAGGTTCGCCACGTTCGAACCCGAATTCGCCGGGCCGCCGCGGTCGTTGACGACCCGGGCGATGGTCCCGTTCCCGCCGAGGGAGACCGCGACCATGCTGCGGAACTTCACGTTCGGGTTGTTCGGCGCTTCGATCGCGCGATCCGCGACCACGCTCGGATTCACATTGAAGAAGCAGTAGCTGCCGAGCCCGTACGCCTCGTGGTTCGTCACCGGGTTCGCCACCTTGTAGGCCGCGTAACCCCGCGTCGAGCCGTTCATCCACGCGGCCTGATTCGGTGGGTCGTAAGGCATTTCGTTCTGGTAGAAGTACGTCCGGCCGCGGTTTCCGTTCCAGAGCGTCTGGTACTTCTGGTAATGCTCGACGAACAGGCCGTACATCGTCACGTCGTCGCCGTTCACGATCAGGCCGGTGTCGGCGGTGTTGGTGTTCCACCCGACGCCGCTGCCGTGGTCGGCACGCCAGATCCACAGGTGGTCGCCGATGACGTCGTCGCTGTTGACCACCAGGCTGTTCGTGGCCTTGCCGACACCCGCGCCGCCGATGCGGAAGAACACGTCGTGCAGCGAAGTCGGGTTGGCCGCGTGGTCCTGTGCGGAGTTGGCCGGGCCGACCTCCATCAACGTGTTCGAGTTCGTGGTGCCCGCGTCGATCAGCACACCGGCGACCTTGACGCCGTCGACGTCGGCCACCGTCATCGCGGTGATGCCGTTGTCCGGGATGAGCGTCGCCAGGCCGAGGCCGAGCACGACGGTGTCCGGCCGCGTCACGCGCAGCGTCTCGTTGAGGTGGTAGACGCCCGGGGTGATCAGGAGGTCCTTGCCTTCGGCGAGGGCCGCGTTGATCTGCGACGCCGTCGTCCCGGGCCTCGCGATGAAGAACCGGCTGATCGGCAGCGACGCTCCAGGCTGGTTCGCGCCCCACGTGATGCCCGAGGCGTTGGTGCGCGTGGAGGGCACGAAGACCTGGTACGCGCCCGCGTTGTCGACGTAGAGGAACGGCTTCTCCCGCACGACTGGCGTCGTGTTCACCGTGGTGTAGGGCGGATTCGGGAAACTGGTCGACGGCGCGCCGTTGACGCCGGCGAACACCATGTTCCAGTTCGAGCCGCTCCAGCTGCCGAACTGCGAGTTGCGCGAGATCCACTGCTGCTGCGAGCCGGACCGGACCTGGCCGTCGACCTTGACGTCGGACATCCAGCCGCCGCTGGACCAGCCGCCGTCGTCGAGCTGCAGGTTGCCGCGGACGTGCATGCGACGGTAGGGCGCGGCCTGAGCGATCGGTGCCGCCGTTGGGGTTCACGGACAGGTTTTCCGCGCCACGCCAGAAGTTCTGCGTCGCGTTGCCCTGGAACCAGTCGGCCTCCGCGTGCACCGCGCCGTTGATCGTCACGTTGTCCGGCGAGAGGCCGAGCCCGAGCACCTGCGTGTAGAACCCGACGTTGACGTCGACGTTGTACGAACCCGGCTTGAACAGCAGCGCCTTCCGGTTCGAGCCGAACTGGCTGGTCTCCTGCTGCGAAAACACGCTGTTGACCTGGGACTGGATCGCCGACTGCGACATGCCGGGGTCGAAGACGAGCACGTTCGGCCCGAGGTCGGGGTCGGCGGTGCCGGTGACCGGGGTGAGCTGGAAGGACTGGGCGCCGGACCCGTTGCAGGAGTACTGCTGCAGCTGGGTGCTGTCCTGCGTCGAAAGGCCCGGGAGGTCGAGGCACCTGCCGCTGTTGCGGCTCACGAAGTGATACGCCCCACCGCTTTCCTCGACGGGCTGCCACTGCTGGTTGTTCCCGCCGCCGTAGGCCCACAGGTGGATGAGCCCGCCGTCGGCCGTCGACACCTCGGCGACGTCCCACACCTGCGCCGGGTTGTTGCGCGTGTTGACCCGGTAGTAGCCGCCCGAGGTCGGCTGGAACTGCCATTGCTGGGAAAAGGTCTGGTTGCAGGCGTACTGCTGGACGACCGTCCCGTTGGCCGACCCGGCGGCACGCGCGTCCACGCATTTCCCGCTGGTGGCCGTCACCGTGTACCAGGTATCGGGAACGATGGCCGCCTGTGCCGCCGGAGCCACCACGATCAGTGCTCCGACCAGGGAAAACAGGGCTATCAGGGCTGCTCTGGCCCTCATCGGGACCTCCTCCGCGTCATTCGGGCAGGGCGAGCTGAGGCGGAGCCCAGTGGAGACGCGGCGTAGCGGGCGGGGACCTCGGCGTCACGATGGTCGAAAACGTAACGGCGGTCACACGCAGAGTCAATACACGGCTAAAAATAAGTCTCAAATATGCTGGTCAGCGCCGCTTTCGCTGATCGGGACCGCGTAGCGTGACCCCCGCGCGAACAGCCTCCACGGGCGGTGTAATGTATGGACACACGAGATGCGGAGTACAACTTCGCTCCGGGGCTATGGCGCAGCTGGTAGCGCACCTCACTGGCAGTGAGGGGGTCAGGGGTTCGAGTCCCCTTAGCTCCACAGTGACGAAACACCGCCCACCTGGCAGGTTTGCCGAGGTAGGGCGGTTTTTTCGTTCCGCCTCACTTTGAGAATTGGCGTGGTGAACTTCAGTTACCGTTCAGTAGCTGGAGCAAATCTGGAGCACGCCGTCCTACCCCATGCACGATGGGGTCACATCGTCTCCTCCAGCGAGGTAATCCGATCAGGCAGTTCCAGCCGGGGGCCACACAGCGTGCGGATCACCAGTTCAATGAGCTGCGGATTCCCTCGGATTACAAATCCCCACGGCAGCCGTGTCAGCGCGTGTCGCACCGTGCCATGCCGTGTCGGGCTCTGCTTCAGCAACGGAGCCCAACTGTAGACGTCGCGACATTCCGAATCCTGTCGAACTGGCTGAACGTGGCGAGCCACGTGCCCTGCACGACGTCCTCGGCCTCGTACTGGTGCAGCCGCTACTGCGGACGACATGCCCACCAGTGGCGCCAGGTCCTGGACCAGCCGGCCCAACGCATCCCGGTCACGTCGCGAGCGGCGTCGAGGCCCGCCGCGTGCTGGTCGGAACAATTTTCGGGGCCCGGAGACCGCCCGGGCACACGCCCCCGACAGAGAGCAGGACTGTGTCCATGTCAGCCGCCACGCGCCCCATGCCAGGCCAGGCACGCGTGCGGTGTTGGTCCGTAGTGGGACTCGCGGCGCCGCTCGCCGCAGGTATCCTCCCCTTCCCCCAGAGCTGCGGATCTCCGCGAGCCCTCAGCTGGAGCCGGTCGCGGCGAGGTCGCGGACCGAACGCAGAGCGAGTGGCAGGAGCGCGATGACGAAGTAGGCGATCCCGCCGATCAGCGCGACTTGTGGCATGCCCGCTGCCGACGCGATGGGTACCACCGCGAGCTGCCCGACGGGTATCGCGACGTAGGAGCCGCAGTCGTCATAGGACGTCACCCTCGAGATCATGGTGTTCGGGATGTTTCGCTGGCGCGCGGTGTCCCAGACGATGCCGAACAGCGCGGATCCCATCCCGGCGAGGAAGGTCGCGACTGCCAGCAGAACAAGGTTCGAGCCCGCGCCGAGCAGTACGAGCGGGACCGCGGTCGCCGACATGGCGACCAGGCCCTTCAGGAGCGGCCTCCGGACCGCGATCTTGATCATCATCAAGCTGGCGATCACCAGTCCCGCCGCCTTGACACTGGCGACCAGCCCCCAGCCTGTCGCGCCGATCGTCGTCGGGGCTATGGAGGGGCCCAGCACCTGCCAGACACCCATCTGAATCGCGTTCAGGAACGCGAAGGCCAGGGTGATCGACCAGATCCACGGCGTCGAGCTGAAATAGGTCCACCCTTCGCGCAGGTCTTGCAACAGGGTGGCCGAGGACGACTTCGCTTTTGTCGGCAGGACGACGCTGGTCATGCACGCCGCGGCGACGAGAAACGACGCGGCGTCCACCGCGATGGCCCATCCGCCGCCCACGAAGGCGACGAGAACACCGGCTGCCGAGGGACCCAGAATGCGAGCAGTATTTCGGGAGGCGCGATAGAGGTGACGCCCTGCGCCTGCGGGCCCTTCTGGCCCTGGCAGATCTCGAACTCCACACGTTGCCTTCATCCAGGGACTTGACGCCGCTCCGCTGGATCTCCGAGTAGTGCACGAACACGTCCGGCCCGCCACCGTCCTGCTCGATGAAGCCGAAGCCCTTCTCACTGTTGAGCCACTTCACACGGCCTTGAGCCATGCGCTGACCCATCTGTGCACCCGTCGGAGCCGAGGCTCGCACAACAAGGAATGGCTCGACGAGTGTGGCTTTCACCGCGCATCCGCGGTGAAAGCCACAACTCACCGAATTCACTTGAGGCGTACCGGAAGACTCGTGTGCCCGTTCGAAATGAACGACGGCATCTTCTCCAGTTCGGAGACCTCCGTCGCCAGGGCCAGATCGGGGAACCGTTCGAACAGCGCCGGAAGTGCGAGTTCCGCCTCCAGTCGCGCCAAGGGCGCACCGAGGCAGTAGTGCACCCCGTGCCCGAACGACAGGTGCTGACTCTTCGACTCCCGCGAAAGCCGGAACTCGTCCGCGTCGGAACCGTGCGCCTCGGGCGAGCGGCCCGCTGCCGCGTACGAAGCCAGGATCGCCTCGCCCGCCTTGATGTGCACCCCGTCGATCTCGATGTCCTCCACCGCGTACCGCAGCGGAAGGTTCGCGATCGGCGCCTGCCACCGCATGGTCTCGTCGATCACCTCGGCCCAGGTGTGCTCCCCGGAGCGCACCTTCGCCAGCTCCTCCGGATGCGTCAGCAGCGCCAGGATCGCGTGGTGCAGCAGGTTCACCGTGGTCTCGTGCCCGGCCGAGATCATCAGGATCAGCGTGTCGATCAGCTCGGCCTCCTCCAGCACCGAACCGTCCTCGTCCCGCGCGGCGATCAGGCCGCTGGCGAGGTCATCACCGGGGTTCTCCCGCCCGTTCGCCACCAGCTGCCCGAGAATCCCGTACATCAGCACGCCGTTCGCCTGCGCCTCTTCGGCGCTGAGCGAGGTGTTGAACACCCCGTCCACCGCGCGCCGCAGCTCCGGCCGGTGTTCCTCGGGCACGCCGAACAGCTGGCAGATCACCTCGATCGGCAGCGGATAGGCGAAATTCTCCCTCAGGTCCACCGAATCCGGCCCGGCGGCGAGCCGGTCCAGCAGGCCGGTGGTCAGCTGCTCGACCCACGGCCGCAGTGCTTCCACCCGGCGCGGGGTGAACGCCTTCGACACCAGCGAACGCAGCCGCCGGTGGTCGCCGCCGTAAGCGGTGAACATGTTCTGCACCGAGACCCAGATCCGCAGCGGCCAGTCCCCGGGGATCTCACCGTCGCGGTAGGCCGCCCAGTGCAGGTTCGGGTTCTTCGACACCCGCGGGTCGGCCAGCAGTTTCCGCAGCAGTTCCGGCTGGGTTACTGACCACGCCACCACTTCGCCAGGGAGTTCCACCAGCGTCGCGGCTCCGCGGGCGCGGAGTTCGGCGCCTTCGGTATGGATGTCACGGCCGTTGGGATCGAGGACGAACGGACTGGCTGGTGCCATGGGTGCTCTCCTGTCTGGTCGGGAACGGGGGTGACCGGTGCGACGACGGGGGTGAACAGGACCGGGAGACCGGCCAGCGCGCGGTGGAACGGGCCCGGCCGCCAGCGCAGTTCGGCGTCCGGCACAGCCAGGCGCAGATCCGGCAGCGCGTCGAGCAGGGTCTCGATGGCGGTGGTGGCGATCAGCCGCGCCGGGCCCTGCGCCGGGCAGGAGTGCACCCCGGCGCTCCAGGCGATGTGCGCCCGGTTGCCGGCCCGCTGGGCCTCGCCCAGCTCGGGATCGGTGTTGGCGGCGGCGAAACTGATCACCACGGGCTCGTCGGGCGGCAGACGCGCGCCCATCAGGTCTGCCGCCGGATAGGGGTAACCGGCGGAGTAGTTGGCCATCGGCGGGTCGCTCCAGAGGATCTCCTCCAGCGCGTCCTCCACGTGCAGGCTGCCGCCTGCCAGGTCCCCGGCGAAGCGCTCGTCCACCAGCAGCAGCCGCAGCCCGTTCGCGATCAGGTTCTGCTGCGGTTCGGTGCCCGCGCCCATCAGCAGCACCAGCTGGTGAAGCATCTCCTCGTCGGTCAGCCGTGAGGGATGCGCCATCATCCACGAGGGCACGTCCTGGCTCGGCTGCCGCCGCTTGAGCGCCAGCAGGTCCAGCATGGCCGCGGTCAGCTCGGCGTTGGCGCGCTCCGGGTCCACCATGTCGAAGATCCCGCGCATCCCCGCGGTGAGCCGCTCGCCCAGCTCCGGCGGGCAGCCGAAGAGGTGGTTGAACACCTGCAGGGAAAGGGTTCCGGCGTACTCGGTGAGCAGGTCCGCCCGGCCGTTCCGGGAGAACCTCGCGATCAGCTCCCGCGCGGCCTTCTCCACGTAGCCCAGAAGGGCGTGCGGGTTCACCCGCGAGATGCTGTCGGTGACCGCGCTGCGGTAGCGCGCGTGCTCCGCGCCGTCGGTGAACAGGCAGTTCGGCCGGTAGCCCATCATCGGCATCACCGGGTTGTCCGGCGGCTGATTGGCCTGCCAGCGGCGCGGGTCCCGCGGATAGGTCTGCGGGGAGCGCAGCACGTCCAGCGCGGCCTCGTAGCTCAGCACCAGGCTCGCGTTCACCCCCGGCGCCAGCTCGACCGGCGCGACGTGGCCGTGTTCCTTGCGCATCCGCGCGTAGACCCCCGCCGGGTTCGCGGCGAACTCCTCGTCGTAGAGCGAGGTGCGCGTGGCATGAGCGGGGCAACCGGGGGGCGGGGTGGCGGGAAGGGTCACGGATGCTCCTGGCGGACGGGAGTGAACAGGTAGTCGACCAGGCTGATCAGCGCCGAGGCAGCGGACGCGCGATCGCGGGCGTCACAGGTGACCAGCCGGGTCTGGGGTAGCAGATCGAGCGCCTCGCGCAGCTCGGCCTCGGGGAAACGCGGCGCGCCGTCGAACTGGTTGACCGCCACCGCGTAGGGCAGGTCCAGTTCCTCCAGCAGGCCCATCACGTCGAAGGAGTCCTGCAGGCGGCTGGGATCGACCAGCACCAGCGCCCCGAGCGCGCCGTGGGCCAGGTCCTTCCACATCTGCGTGAACCGCTGCTGCCCCGGGGCACCGAAGAGGTAGAGCACCACTTCGTCGCTCAGTGTCAGGCGTCCGAAGTCCATGGCCACCGTCGTGGTGTCCTTGCCGCGCACGCCGGACAGGTCGTCGACCAGTGCGCCCGCCTGGGTCATCCGCTCCTCGGTGCGCAGCGGGCGGATCTCCGAGATCGTGCCGACGAAGGTGGTCTTCCCCACCGCGAACGGGCCGACGATGAGGATCTTCACCGAGGTCCGGACCGTGGCGGGAACGTATCGGTCAGGTGAGAGCACGGAGGCCATCGAGTACCTTCTGCAGGAGTTGCTGGTCGGGGACTTCGGTCTCGCGCACCGCGGCCCGTGCTTCGATGTGCCCGCTGTCGAGCAGGTCCGACAACAGCACCTTGGTGACGCTGGTGGGCAGCTTGAGATGCGCCGCCACCTCCGCGACGGCCAACGCGCCGCCCCGGCACAGCTCCATCACCCGCCGCTTTTCCGGGCTCAGCCCGGTCACCGGCGCCCAGGTGGCCAGCACCACGGTGGCCACGTCCAGGGAGTTGCGGGTCGGATGGGCCCGGCCCTCGGTGACCACGTGCGGCCGGACCAGCGCCCGTTCTCGCCGCTGCCCGCTCATGCCGGGTTGCCAGGTCCCTCGGTCGGGAAGCGCGGTGGCGCGGTGAGTTCCTGGCCGAGTCTTTGCACCAGCTCTTGCAATCGCGAGGAAACGCCCTCGATGTCCACCCGCCCGGTGGTGGACACCGCGACGTAGGCGCCCTGTCCGGCGGAGGTCAGGAAGACGAACCCGCCTTCGAATTCGATCAGCGTCTGCCGCCACTGCTCCGGCGGCTGACGGCAGAACTCGCCGGTGGCGCGGGCGAGCGACTGGAGCCCGGAGACCGCGGCGGCGGTGCGTTCGGCGTCCTCCACGGTGATTCCCTGCGAATGGGCCATCAGCAGGCCGTCGGCCGAGAGCAGCACCGCGGAGATGGTCTCCGGCATCTGCAGGGCCTGGTCGAGCATCCAGCCCAACCGGTTGTTGGTGGTGACGGAGCTGCTCACTGGAAATCCCTTTCGTCATCGGTGGAAGAAGCGCGGCCCTGGCGGGTGCCGCGCTGCCAGGCCGTGGCCGTGGCGACCGGGCTGTGGTTCACCGGGGACTCGGCCGGTTCCGGCGCGGCGGGCGGCTGCACCGGAACCGACAACGTGGTGGTGGCCGCCCCGGCCACCGGGGCGCGTCGGCGACGGCGGGGCAGGCCGTGCGCGGTGGTGCCCAGTTCCTCGGCCGGTTCGGCCGGCTGTGGTTCCGGCGCGGGAACGCGCAAGTGCGGGGTCGGGCTGGGGGTGATCGCGGCCGGGCTGGCAGGCGCGGCCAGCGACGGGACTTCCTGCGGCGCCGGGACGGCGGCGCGGGTGAGCAGCTCGCTCGGCAGGAACAGCACCGCGCGCACCCCGCCGAAGGGCGAGCGCATGTCCACCGAGACACGGAAGCCGTAGCGGCGGGAAAGCACGCCGATGACGGCGAACCCGATCCGCGGCGGCACACCGAGCGCGGCGATGTCCTGACCGCCGTGGCCTTCCAGCAGCCAGCCCGCGCGCTGCACCGCTTCCACCGTCATGCCGACCCCGGCGTCGTCGATGACGATCGCCAGCCCGTTGTGCGCCTGCTGGAAGCTGACATGCACCGGCGAACCGGGCTGCGAGTGGCGGGCGCCGTTGTCCAGCAACTCGGCCACCGCGAGCACCACCGGTTCCACGGCCTGGCTGACCACCGCGGTGTCCGAAGGCGCCGGGATCTGCACGCGCACGTAGTCGCGGATGCGGCCGGTGGCTCCGCGCACCACGTCGGTCAGGGTCGCGGCGGAGCGCTGCAGGCCCGGCCACGAACCGCAGAGCACGGCGGTCGCCTGGGCGCGGCGGCCCAGCTGCGAGTTCGCGTGGTCCAGGCCGAGCAGACCGTCGAGCACGTCGGGATCGTCGTGGTGCTCCTCCATCGCCGAGATCAGCACCTGCTGCTCCCCCGCGAGGTTCTGCACCGTGCGCATCATCGCGCGCAGGGTGGCGGCGGCGGATTCGGCGGCGTCGCGGCGGGTCTGGCCGGTCAGCTCGCTGATCGCCACCAGCAGTTCGCGGTGGGGGTCCTCGCCGTTGAAGGCACGCAAGGGGCCGGGCACGGTCACGGCCTGGTTGGTCTGCGCCTCGACGATCGCAGGCAACCGCCTGTGCAGCAGGTGCCGGCCCTCCTCCTCACGGGCGCGGAGTTCGGCCAGCAACTGCTCACCACGACGGCCGGTGTTGACGGTGACCCGGCGCTGGCGCACCAGAAGCAGCGCGAAGGCCGCGGCGAGCAGCGAGACGCAGACCAGCGCTGCCGTCAGCAGGGGGTACTCCATGAAATCCTCACGATCGACAGGGCAAGGACGCCTGGGCCGAGCCGGGGGATCATGCGGCAGCTCCACGGCAGCGGGGATCGAAGGACGTCATCAGCAGCGAGTACCGTAGCGCAAACACGCCGTGAGCGGCAGCCGCTTCCCGCGAGAAAAGTGGTTCTGTGCAGGGCGGCCGCGTTCGCGGTCATCGACGCCCACCACGACTCGGGCATCCGGCCGGAGTACCCGGAACGTGGGTGGCGATCGGAAGCCTGAGCCGCCGCACCGTGTGCTCGTGTGCGACGACCAAGCCCTCATGCGAGGCGGTTCGCGCATGCTCATCGAGAGCGCGGACGACCTCTTTTCGGTCAGCGGAAGAGACGGAAGAACCCGCGCACCTGCTCGATCAGCGACTCCGGCTGTTCCAGGGCGGCGAAGTGGCCGCCTCGCGGCAGTTCCTCGAACCAGCGCAGGTCGGTGAACCGCAGTTCGGCTTCCCGCCGTGAGGGGCGGGTGATGTCGCGTGGGTAGACCGACAGTCCGGATGGCGCGGTCACCTTGTCCCGGAAGTCGGCGAAGCTCTCCCAGTACAGGCGTGCCGATGACGTGGCCGACGCGGTGAACCAGTAGACCGAGATTTCGTCGAGGATCTTCTGCCGCGGCAACGTGTCCTCGGGGTGGCCGTTGTTGTCCGTCCAGGCCCGGAACTTCTCGGCGATCCAGGCGGCCTGGCCCGCCGGGGAGTCGGTGAGGCCGTAGCCGAGGGTCTGCGGGCGGGTCGCCTGGATCGCCGAGTATCCCCGGCCGGTGCGCTGGAACTCTTTTTCGGATTGGAGGTTCGCCAGTTCGGCGGGTGTCGGGTCGTCGAAGGTGCCCGCCGCCACGGACCCCAGGTTCAGGTGGACGCCGGCGACCCGCTCGGGTGCCACCTCGCCCAGCGCGCCGGACACCGCCGAACCCCAGTCACCGCCCTGCGCGCCGTACCGGTGGTATCCCAGCGAGACCATCAACGTGTCCCAGGCGCGCGCGATGCGCGTGACACCCCATCCGGCCGTCGACGGTTTGTCACTCCAGCCGTACCCGGGCAGGGACGGCGCGACTACGTGGAACGCGTCCGCCGGATCCCCGCCGTGTGCGCGCGGATCGGTCAGCGGGCCGAGGACGTCCAGGAACTCCAGCACCGAGCCCGGCCACCCGTGGGTGAGCACGAGCGGGAACGCGTCCGGCTCCGGCGAACGGAGATGCAGGAAATGGAGGCCCAGCCCGTCGACCGTGTCGCGGTACTGCGGGAAAGCGTTGAGCCGCTCGGCGAACCCGAAGTCGTAGTCCTCGGCCCAGCTGCGGCACAGCTCCTGCGCGTAAGCCAGCGGCACCCCCTGCGACCAGTCGCCCACCGGCTCGGGCTCGGGCCACCGCGTCCGTCGCAACCGGTCACGCAGATCCGCGATCTCGGCTTCGGTGACACTGACCTCGAACGGCTCTGCGGCCATAGCGGTGCTTCCTTCCTCGTTCAGGAGTGGTCGGCTCGGCGTATGTGCCGGGATCAGCCGGCCAGCCTGCGGAGCAAATTCTCCAGATCGCGTTCGCCCTCGCGGGTCTGGGCGCCGTGGGCCAGTCCGCCTCGGATCAACTGTTCGGCCGCGGGCCGGACGAACTGGCCCGCCCAAGCGTCGTGTTCGCGCAGGAGACCCTCGGCCAGATCAGCGGGAAGGACGGCGCGTTTGGCCGCGGCGACCACACCCTCGGGCAGTGCGGCGATGTTGCGGGCGAGGCGGTCGACGAAGTCGTCGAGTTCATCGGCGGGTACGGCCCGGTTGATCCAGCCGTAGCGTTCGGCGGTCCGCGCGTCGTGCAGGTCGGCGCCGAGCACCACCTCCAAAGCGCGGTTGCGGCCGATCCGATCGGCGAGGTACTGGGTGCCGCCGCCCCCGGGGACGATGCCCATGAGGGCCTCGACCTGGCCGATCCCGGCGCGACCGAGCGCCGCGAACGTCATGTCCGCCGCCGTGACGAACTCCGCCCCTCCGCCGCGGGCCAGGCCGGCGAGCTTGACGATCGTCACCTGGGGCTGGTGCCGGAGCAACTCCCCGAGGGCCTGGAAGACGTTGACACCGTCGGGTGTGTCGGCCGCGAACTCGTCGAAGGCGTCCGGCGCGTCGACGAGTGTCATGTCGACGTGGGCGATGAAGAAGTCCGGATCGGCGCTGTCGAACACGATCACCCGGACCGAGTCGTCGTCCCGCAGCCCGGTCAACAGCCGCCGGAGGTCGGCCATGAGGGCGACGTCCAGGACGTTGACGGGTGGGTTGTCGAGGGTGACACGGGCGATGCCCGCCTCATGGCTCACTCGCAGGGTCGCGTAGGCGTCGTGGTGCACGAAAGAAATCTCCGATCGGTATCTGTCAGGCAGCTAAGTTCCTGATGTATACCTAGACTGAAGCGGCGGGAGACCAGCGTCAATAACGCACTTTCGGCATCGTAAGGATCGTGGAGGATACCGACATGGACGCTCCCGGCACGGACACGGACGTCGTCTACCGGGCCGACTGCCCCAGTCGCCCGATCCTCGACCAGATCGCCGACAAGTGGTCGATGATGGTGATGACCGTCCTCGACAGGCCCCGCCGGTTCAACGAAATCAAACGCCGCCTCGAAGGTGTGACCCAGCGGGTCCTGACCCAGACCCTGCGCCGCCTGGAACGCAACGGGATGATCGAACGGCGCGTGCTGCCGACCTCACCGGTCGGAGTCGAGTACTCCCTCACCCCGCTCGGCGAATCCCTGCGCGCACCCTTCGGTCACTTGTACGACTGGACGACCTCCCACGCGGACGAGATCCAGAACTGCCAGCAGAGCTACGACCAGCGTCGTCAGGCCGAACGAACGTAGGCGCTCGTTCGAATCAGTTGACGGCGCGGTCCTTGTCGTAGTGGGACCGGCCGATCCCATGAGCAGGCGGCTCGCGTGACCGCCCGCAGCTACCTCGGTGCTTGCCCCGGATTGTCCGGCTCCCGCTCAGATCCGGCTGTTTTGCTTGGCGGGCAAGGTGTTTCGGGTGCGGGTGGCGAGGCCGACGGCTCGGCCGGCGATATTGCGCAGCGCCAGCCCGTGCCGGGTTCGCGGAACGAGCAGCGTGGCGACGAGGCTGACGCGCCGATGTCTCGGGTCCACCTGCCGCCGGTGCTTCGCCTCGTAGGCCTGGAAGGCTCGCGCATGGTCACCGGGATGCGCCGCGAGCGCTTCGGCCAGCGTGTGTGCGCCGGCCATCGCCATGCTCGACCCGTCGCCGAGCAGGGCTACCGCCGATGCCGCGTCGCCGAGCAATGCCACGCGGCCGCGCGACCACTTGTCCATCCGCACGTTGGCGAGCGGATCGAAAAAGGGCGCGGGGTGGTTCTGGTACGCCTCGACCAGCTCGGGGCTTCGCCAGCCGATTCCCGCATACGCCTCGGCCACCATGCGCTTGTGGAGCGCGGTGTCATGGCGGTCGTAGCCGGGCACCCGTCCTGCACGGAAGGTGAACATCGCGAGCGGCTTCCCCCGGGACGGGTGGAGGGTGAGCATCCGGCCGGGCGCGGTCAGCATCACCGCCACCTCCGGGTCATCGAGCGCACCGGGCTCCACCGGCACCGTCGCGCCGTACATGCCCAGGCCGGTCGTGAACCGCTCCGCCGGTCCGAAGACCAGGCGGCGCACCGGGGAATGGATGCCATCCGCGCCGACGAGCAGGTCGAAACGGCGCGGCGGTGACCGGCGGAAGGTGACCTCGACCCCCGATCGGTCCTGCCGGAGGCCGGTGATCGTGTCGTCGAAGAGGAACTCCGCGTCGTCGCGCGCTGCCCGGTGGAGCACCATGGACAGATCGGATCGGGTTACTTCGACCGACCGCGGGGAAGTCGTCGGGACCCGGAGGAGCTGCCGCCCGGCCGGATCGAGGAGCGAAAGGACACTCGATCCGGTGGCGACCTCGCGCAACCGCGTGAGGATGCCCATACTCCTGGCGACGGTCAGCGCCGGTTCCTTGACGACTACGGCGCTGCCGCCGGACCTCAGCTCTTTGGCCTGCTCGACGACCGTCGGCCGATACCCGTGCCGGGCCAGCCAGTAGGCGAGAGCGGGACCGGCGATACCGGCACCGTGGATCAGGACGCGAGAAGGCGTCATGGCCGCAACCTTTCCGAAGAGGGAAGCGACGAGCGCCGCAGGCAGGCTTCGTGCGCAAGCGAAGCCCGGGGCGGTTACCACGCACTCTCAGGTACGCCGTTCGTCGTACCTGCAGTCAAGCACGGCCGTCAGGTACGATGCAAGACGTACCTGAAAGAGGTGAGGCGATGACCGGGCCAGGTCCGGCCGAAGACGATGCCGGGAACGCCGATCTGGGCACGGTGTTCCGCGCGCTCGCCGACGAGCATCGCCGCACCGTGATCGCAGAACTGGCGGCGGACGGGAGCGACCGCGAGCGCACCTGCAACTCGTTCGATCTCCCGGTGTCCAAGCAGACGCAGACGCACCACTTCCGGGTTTTGCGCGAGGCCGGCCTCATCCACGAGATCAATTACGGGAACCGGAAGGGAATCCGGTTGCGCCGGGCGGAAATCGACCGCAGGCTCCCCGGCCTGCTCGACTTGCTGACAGCGGAGCGCCGCGACACGCGGGCGTGACCGCTCTGCCCGGAACCTGGTCAGCCTGGCTGATCGCCGACCCAGCCACCTTGCTGTTCGGCGGCGTCCACATCGGACTCCGCCGTCGCGGTATGGGCGAGCGCGGCCACGGTCTCCTCCAGCCCCCGTTGAACATCCTCGTCGGCGGCGTCACGAACGCTGTGCAAGGTCACCGAAAGGCGGCACGCGGCAGGGCCGGCATCCTCGATCGACAACTCCCCTTCGTACTCATGCGGCCCCCGGGAACCCCAGCGCAGCGAGCGATCGCCCTCCTCGACTTTCAGCCACGCCTCCCCTTCCACGTGCTCACCATGAACCTCGGCCTCGACATGGACGGCGTCGCCGCCCTCAGGCTCAGCCCGGCTCATCTGCGGAAAGTAATGAGGCAGATTGCTCGGCTCGCGCAGGTACGCGAACAAGTCTGAAGCGGGCATGTCGATGGTGGCGGTGTGCCGGTAGTCGGTCATGCCCACGCATACCCGGCGTCACCGCTCCGAAACACCGTGCAGCCGCGGTCGTTCGGTCGTGTGTTCCTGACGCAGAAGGTCGACGACACCTCCGACGAGGCAGCTTGCGCTGACGATGCCCCTGGTCTCATCCTTGCCGCGGGGAGGTCTCATGGTCGGTGGCGTGCTCGCCGTGGTGTTCGCCGCTGCCGCGATCTGGTTCTTCTTCCGCGGCCGCCGTGACCGCGGACTTCCCCCGGAGGCCGTCGACCGGCTCCTGCAGACCGCACCTTTGCTCCACGATCGCTTTTCGGCGCCTACGGCCGATCCGTTCACCGAGCGGCTGCGCGGCTTGCTGGACTGTGTCGCCGTCGGCATCACGGACCCCAGCGGCGACCTCATGAGCTGGAACGGTGCAGCCAACCATCACCGCGCCGATCTTGTCTCCCCCATCACCTCCGTCCTCAGTGACCACCAGAAGGCCGTCTTGACGCACGACGACCTTCCGAACTCGTCCTGCCGGTGCGAAATGGGCGCCACGGTACTCGTCCCGCTGATCGTCGACGGCGATCCCGAGGGAGTACTGATCGTGATCGCCAAGAGCCCCGATCGACAGTTCAGCCTGATGGTCGACGTCGTGGCGAAGTTCGTCTGTATCCAACTCGATCTCGGGCGCCGCGACGAGCCCGCACACGCTCTCCAAGTCGCCGAGATCAAGGCACTCCGAGCGCAGATCTCCCCGCACTTCGTCTACAACGCCCTCAACGGGATCTCGGGCTTGATCCAGACTGACCCCGATACGGCCCAGGAGCTCTTGCAGGATTTCGCCGACTTCGCCCGGTACTCCTTCCGCACGTCCGGCACGTTCACCACCCTGGCCGAGGAGATTCGGAACATCGATCGATACCTGGCGATCGAAGCGGCCCTCTATGCCGGGAGGATCGGCGTCCGGATGAAGATCGCACCCGAGGTGCTGAATGTGGTGATGCCGTTCCTCGTCCTGCAGCCCCTGGTGGAGAACGCGATCAAACACGGGCTGGCCCGCAAGCCCGGCGGTGGCACTGTCACCATCACCGCGAACGACGACGGCGGCGAAGCGGAGATCTGCGTGGAAGACGACGGTCTCGGCATGGATCCCAGACTGCTCGAGTCCGTGAGCGGCCGGCACATCGGCCTCGGCAACGTCAACGCCCGGATGCGGCAGACTTTCGGCAGTGGATACGCCCTGATGGTCGAAACCGCGGAGGGCGCGGGGACCAAGGTGACCCTACGGCTGCCGAAGTTCATGCCCGGCGTGCCGCGGAATCCGAAGGAGTGAGAATGGCCCCTGGGTTGCGAGTACTGGCAGTGGACGACATGCCCGCCGCGCTCGACCGGATCTGCCGATTGCTGCGCGAAAGCCCGGACGTCACCGAGGTCTGCGCCGCGGAGGACCCCCTCAGCGCGCTGAAGATGATCCAGGCCGCGCACTTTGACGCGGTCTTCATCGACATCTCGATGCCCGGTATGAACGGCATCGACATGGGCGGGCTCCTGGCGAAGCTCACCGACCCACCCGTGATCGTGTTCGTGACCGCCTACGACGAACACGCCGCCGACGCCTACGACCTCGGAGCTGTCGACTATCTCCGTAAACCGGCCAGCCCCGACCGGGTCGCCGCCGCACTGAGGCGAGTGATCAGAATTCTTCCCTCCACCGAACCGGCACGATCCCTCGTCCCGGACTCCTTGGCCGCGGTACCGGTGGAGTCGCGAGGACGCACGCGGTACATCAAGCGCCGCGAGGTCGTCTTCGTCGAAGCCTGCCGGGACACCGTCAAGCTTCACACCTTCTCCGGCATCCATCCGGCACGGATGTCCATCTCTCAGCTAGCCGAGTCCTGGGAGGACGCCGGCTTCGTGCGCACCCATCGCAGCTTCCTCGCCGCCATCGGCGCGATCACCGAATTGCGGAGCGACCCCACCGGAGGCCTGGTGGCGCACACAGAACTCGGCGACGTTCCGATCAGCAGGCGACACGCTCGAACCGTACGAGAGCGTCTGTTCCGCGCGGCGAACACCGAAGACCCCGATCACTGACCGCTCCGCCGGCCTCGCGGCACCAGGTCATGCACGGCGACCGCTCGTCAGTCCCTTCGTACCGCTGGTTGACCGCTGGTCGAACATCCATGGTCAGAAGTCCGCGGGCGATACCACCGGCACAAGCGGCTTCATAGCCTGGCATCGACCGTCAGACAGCCGGCGCTTCCGGCAGGAGAACAGACAGGACTGGAAGTGCCGAACATTTCTACGGCCGCGATCATTCTGGTGGCAGTACTTTCCGTGTTCTGCTTGACCGCACTCACCCTCCACCTGACCATCGGGGCCAGGGACGGATACTTCAAGGTCAAGTTCGGGCCGTTCTTGTTCGAGTACGGCGCACGTCCCGGCACGAGCGACGCCGGACCGGAATCGAACGAGCAACTTTCGAACTCGGCCGAGAATCGGCTGACCGACACGACCACGCCTCACGCACCTGCACCATAGTCGCCGCCTCCTGGGAAATCCTGACCCGTGGCAAGGACGAGTATTTCGAGATCGAACGCAGCGAAGACGACTACGAACGGATACGGGCGTCGCCGCCGGTCTCGATGGGAGACTGGTGGGCGTCGCGCACTACTTGTTCCACGCCAGCATCCGGTACTCCGGGAAGCGCCACCTGGCGGACCTGTTCGTCGATCCTCGAGTTCGACGCCGAGGAACACGGTTTCCCCAGCCTCTACTGGAACACCCTTGAAGACGCGCCCGCACGAGCGCTTTACGGCAAGATCGGCAAATTCCACAAAGGACTCATTAACTACGCCTACCAGCGCGACTCCAACCCATCGCCTGCTCTCGCCGGCACAGGATGACAGCGTGGCTATCCGGAGATATTGAGGGATAAGGCAAACGTGTCGGAGCTGACGAAGGGGACTTTCGCCGCATCGCACACGCCCACAGAGAACACCGCGGGTCATCCCTTACCGCGGGCCCCAGGGCGGATCGCGTCGATCAGCATGTGCACGAGTTGCTCCACACTGACCTGCCACTTGTCTTTCGCCAGATGACCGCTGAGTTCCATGCCCGCGATGCCGTGCGCACTCGACATCAGCAGCGCGCCGTACCGAGGCGCGTCGGACTCGCCGACCATGTCCGCGACCAGGGCCAGGAAAACGCCCTCAAGACGGCCCGCGGCCTCCAGGGCGGCAGGCGTGTCGGCCGGAGTGCTGAACATCAGCGCGTACCGGTGCGGCCGACGGCGGGCGACGTCGATCAGCGCCAGGATGGCCCGCTCCAGCCGTATGTCCGAAGTGGACTCAAGGTTCGCCCGAAGGTGCTCGACGTCGTCCGCCAGGGAACTCCACGTATTGATGGCGAGCTGGGCCAGCAGATGCTCCTTGTTCTCGAAGTGCCCGTAGGGCGCACCTCGTGAGACTCCGGCCCGAGCTCCGACCGCGCGCAGGGTCACCGCGTCAGGACCACCCTGGTCGAGCAGCCCGGAAGCAGCGCGGACAAGAGCTTGCCGCGTCGCCTCGGCGGTCTCGGTGCGTGTCACACCGGCCACTCTAGTTGACAGTGTCATCCGAACTGGGCAGGCTGTTTCACATGACAGTGTCACATGAGTTGCCCGACCTGACGGGCCGCACCATCGTCGTCACCGGGACGACCTCCGGCCTCGGCCTCGCCCTCTCCGGCGCGCTGGCGGCGGCCGGCGCCCGGATCCTGATGACCGTTCGCGACGCCGAGCGGGGAGCGGCGGCCGTCGACCAGGTGCGAGCCGGGATCGACGGCACCGGCTCGGCCGAACCCGTTCTCCTCGACCTGGCCGACCTCTCCTCGGTACGGGCCGCCGCCACGGAAATCCGGGAACGCACCGGGAACCGGGTCGACGTGCTGATCAACAACGCGGCGGTATCGCTGGGGCCGCACAGCCGGACCCGGGACGGGTTCGAGCTGCAGATCGGCACCAATCACCTCGGACCGGCCGCGCTGACCTGGCTGCTGATGCCCGCGCTGCGGGCCGCCGGAGACCTCGGGCGACCCGCCCGGGTCGTGACGACGTCCAGCCTCGGCCACCGCACCGGCGGACTCGACCTCGCCGACCTGCATTGGGAGCGCCGACGCTACTCGCCGACCCGCGCCTACGGAGCCTCCAAACTCGCGAACCTCCTGTTCGCCGCGGAGCTCGATCGGCGGCTGCGCACCAACGGCGACCCGGTGTCGTCGATCGCCGCTCACCCGGGACTGACGACGTCACAGCTGCTGACCAACTCCCTGGCCCGCAGGAGCACGTGGAGGTCCCGCCTTCTCGTGCTGCCGGACCGCTACCTCTCGCAGCCGGTCGCCGCCGGTATCGCACCCCAGCTCACCGCCGCCACCGGACCGGTCGATGGCGGCGACTACCTGGGCCCGACCGGACCGTTCGAGATCCGCGGCCCGGCCGGTCCGGCACGCCGTTCGGCGGCCGCCGAGGACCGAGGGCTCGCGAACGAGCTCTGGCGGATCACGAGCGCCGCCACCGGGGTCACTCCAGACCCCGGGCCCGCGGTCCGCACCTGACCGCGAGCTCGCGGCCGGTTCAGCTGACGAAGCCCGCCGATTTGAGCCAGTCGTGGGCGACCGTGGCGGCCTTCTGGCCGTCGACGCTGACCTTCTTGTTCAGGTCCGTGAGCGTCGCGGTGTCGAGCTTCGCGGCGATCGGCGCGAAGACCTGCTCCAGCTGCGGGTATTTCTGGGCGATCGGAGTGGCGATCGCGATCGCGGGGTTGTAGGTCGGGAAGAAGTGCTTGTCGTCCTCGAGCACGGTGAGGTTCTGCCCCGCCACGCGCCCGTCGGTGGAGGCGACCGAGCCGAAGCCGCAGGGGTCCCCCTTGCCGATGCTCGGGTAGACGACGGCGTCGTTGAGCAGGTGCACCTGCGGGTCGGGCAGGGTGAACCCGTAGGTCTTCGCCAGGCCGGGGAACCCGTCGTCCCGGCTCTTGAACTCCGGGCCCATACAGGTCGAGGCCGCGGCCGGGTCCCGCTTCACCAGGGCCGCGTAGTCGGACAGCGTCTTGACGCCGGTCCGGGCCAGTGTCGCCGCGTTGCCGGCGAGGGCGTAGGTGTCGTTGGCCGGCGAGCGGGCCCACCAGGTGACGCCGTTGGCGATGTCGGCCTGCTTGACCGCGTCGTACTGCGCCTGCGGGTCGCTGATCGGCTTGGTCTGGTTGAGATAGCTGATCCAGGCGGTGCCGGTGTACTCCCAATACAGGTCGACAGCGCCGCTGGTGAGCGCCTGGCGGACGTTGCTCGAACCGGTGATGTTGGTCTTGTCCTGCGGGCTCGCCCCGGCCGCCTGCAGTGCGACGAGGGCGATCTGGCCGAGCAGCAGCTGCTCGTCGAACTCCTTGGAGCTGACACGGATCTGGGCGCCGTTCAGCGCGTCGATCTTCTTGATGGATCCCGCGCCCACCTGGGCACCGGTCTCGTCCTTGCCGATCGTGCAGCCGGCCGCGAGCGACGCTGACGCGACGAGCGCGAGCACAACGGCTGTCGTGCGCTGGAGCATCCGCATGGGTTGGTCCTCCTTGAAGTCGGTCGAGCTACCTGCCGCGCGGGTGCAGGACCTCCTCGGCGACCAGCCCCAGCCAGTCGACGAAGAGCGCCAGCGCGGCGACGATGATGCCGAAGGTCAGGCTCAGGATCGGGCGGTACAGCCCGATCCCGGCGACAAGCCCGCCGCCGAGACCGCCGCCGTCGACGAACGTCGCCAGCGTCGCGCTCGCGACGGTGAGCACCAGCGCGGTCCGGATCCCGGCGAGGATCACCGGGACGGCCAGCGGCAGTTCGATCCGCCACAGGATGGCCGTCTTGCCCATGCCCATGCCGCGCGCGGCGTCGACGAGGGTCGGGTCGACGCCGTCGAGCCCGACGATCGTGTTGCGCAGCACCGGCAAGGTCGCGTAGACGACGAGCGCCGTCACCGCCGTCGCGGTGCCCGTGCCCATCCAGAGCGCGAGCAGCACGACGAGCCCGATCGACGGGATCGCCTGGCCTAGGTTGCCCAGCCCCAGCCCGATGGGCCGGGCCCAGCGGGCGCCGGCGCGGGTGAGCAGGACGCCGAGCGGGAGGGCGATGGCGATCGTGCACGCCGTCGAGATCAGGGTGAGCCGCAGGTGCTCGCCCAGTTCGGTGAAGATCGCGCCGGGGTTGAGAAAACGCTGTTCGATCGAGTCGATCGGATGCGCACGCACGATCAAGTAGAGCGCCAGCAAGGCGAGGGTCAACAGGACCGGGCGCACCAGCAGCCCGAGCCGGCGCCGGCGAGGCCGTGCGGGCACCGCGCTGTCCGGACCCGGGTCAGGCGCCTCCTCGACGTCCGGGATCGCGGGCGCCTCGTCGGTGGGCTTGAGCGCCGCGACGAGACCGGACACGTCGCACACCCCCAGCGGCTGCGCGGTGCCGTCCTCGGTGACCACGACCGCGGTGCTGCCGGTCCGCACCATCACGTCCAGCACGTCCCGCAGGGTGGCGTCGGGCCGGACCGGAGGCAGGCTCTCCGGCCCGGTCGCCGGCCTGAGGTCCAGGTCTCCCACCCGGATCAGCGCGAGCCGCTTCAGGTTCCGCTTCGAGCCGACGAAGCTCGCGACGTAGTCGTCCGCCGGCGCGGCGAGAATCGCCTGAGGCGTGTCGTACTGCGCGATCACCGACCGCGGCCGCAGCACGGCGATCCGGTCGCCGACCTTCAGCGCCTCGTCGAAGTCGTGCGTGACGAACACGATCGTCTTGCGCACTTCCCGTTGCAGGCGAAGGAATTCGTCCTGCAGCCGGGCGCGCGTGATCGGGTCGGTGGAGCCGAACGGCTCGTCCATCAGCATGACCGGCGGGTCCGCGGCCATCGCCCGCGCCACCCCGACGCGCTGCTGCTGACCACCGGAAAGCTCACGCGGGTACCGGATGCCGTGCTCGCGGGTCAGGCCGACGACGTCGAGCAGTTCGCGCACGCGGCCCGCGATGCGTTGCCGAGTCCAGCCGAGCACCCTCGGCACCACGCCGATGTTGGCGTCCACCCGCAGGTGCGGGAAGAGCCCGATCTGCTGGATGACGTAGCCGGTGTTGCGCCGGTGCTCGTCGAGGTCGAGCGCCGACACGTCGGTGCCGCCGATCGTGACGACACCCGCGGTGGGCTCGACGAGCCGGTTGATCATCCGCATGGTGGTCGTCTTGCCGCATCCCGACGGACCGGTCAGCACGACGATCTCACCCGCCGGGATGCGCATCGTCAGGTTTTCGACCGCCGGTACCGCTCGTCCGGGGTAGTGCTTGCCGACGTTCCGCAACTCGATCGTCTCGCCGCCCATTCCGGCCGCGCCCCCCGGCGTCGCCGGGTCCGCCGCTCGGAGGGCACGGGGACGCCGCCGGGTGGTCAGCTTGCCGACCACCACGAAGGCGAGGTCGAACAGCAGCGCCAGCACCATGATCCCGAGCGTTCCGGTGAGTACCTGGTTCAGCGAGTTGACCGAGCCGAACCGGCCGAGCCCGTCGAAGATCTCGTTGCCGAGGCCGGGACCTTTGACATACGCGCCGATGGCCGCGATACCGATCGTGATCTGCGTCGAGACCCGGATGCCGGAAAGGATCACCGGCCAGGCGAGCGGCAGGCGCACGCGGAACAGCAGCCGCACGCGGCCGAGCCCCATCCCGCGCGCCGCGTCCACCACGGCCGGGTCGACGCCACGCAGCCCGACGATCGTGTTGCGCGTGATCGGCAGGAGCGCGTAGAGCACCAGCGCGAACAGGACATTCGTCAGGCCCAGCCCGAACGGGCCGATCAGGATGCCCAGCAGCGCGATCGACGGAATGGTCAGGAACGCCGCCGTCGTCGTGGTCGCCATCGCGCCGAGCCATCGCCGCCGGTAGGTGAGCAGGCCGATCGTCATCCCGACCAGCACGGCCAGCGCCATCGCCGCCAACGTGAGATCCACGTGCAGGATCGCGTCGTTCACGACGTCGATCCAGTTCTCTCGGAGGTACTCCCACAGGCTCAGGGCGCCACTCCTCGACGTCGCAGGAAGAAAATCGCCGACCACGCCAGGTGCGGCCGGGTCCCAGCCCAACATGCCCGCGGGGCTCCTGTCCACAGCCCGACGTGAAGATCTCGGCCCGACGGCTACCGGCCCACCATCTCGTTCGTCCGGCCGGTCACCGCGTCGTGCAGCAGCGGCGCGTCGGGCGCGAGGTTGATCGAGTGCCCGTAGCCCGGCACCACGAACGTGCGCAGGTTCGCCTCGGGCGAGTAGTACGCGGCCTCGCCCTGCCGCAGGCTTTCCGCGCTGGAAGCCTCTGCCTGCTGTAGGGCAGCACCAAACCGATCACGACGGCGTCCACCATCTCGCCGGGCGCGATCAGGTCTTTGGTCGCCTCGTCCACGTCGATGACCTGCTGGTCGTACGGCCCGGGACGGTGGAAAGCGGCGTACCGCATGCCCGCCGCCGTGGTCAGATACCCCGGGTCCGGCAACGCCGGGGTCAACGCGGCCAGCGTGGGCTCCACCGTCAGCGGGGCGATCCGGTGGGTGAACCCGGTGATCACCACGCCGTCCGCGTCGTGGAAGGTGGCCGCCTCGATGATCGTGGTGGCCGATCCGAGCGAGTGCCCGACGAGGACGATCTTGTCGAACCCGGGGCCCGAGGTGCCCGTCCGCATCGCCTGGATGGCGTGGTGCACCGCGTTGGCCTGGGTGCTCGCGGACAGCAGCGCGCTCAACGGTTTGGAGCTGCGCCCCGAGCCGATCCGGTCCACCGCCAGGGTCGCGTACCCGGCGTTGTTCGCCGCCTTGCGGAACGATCGGGTCTCCGGCAGGCCGGATGTTCAGATCCTGGCAGGCCGCCTCGGTGGCGGACGCCCGCGCTGGGGTGAGCACCGTGCCGGCGCACAGCAAAGTCGCCGCCGCGGCGATGAGGCGACGCAAGAGCAAACGCACAAGAATCTCCATATTCCGTTGTGGGACAACTAATCCCTCGGGCGTACCGTCATCGGCATGCCGCGCGGGCAGGCGATGGTGGTGTACCGCACCCGGACCGGTCCGGCGGGCTCGAGACGCCACCGCGCGAAGATCGTCGCCGGCCCGACGACCACCTCGGCTCGGGCGAACAGGTGGCCGACGCACTCCCTGTTCCCGCCGCCGAACGGGATGAACACACCCGGCGGCAAGGACCGCACGCGATCGGTGGCCCAGCGGTCCGGGTCGAAGAGGTCCGGGTGGTCCCAGGACCGGGGGTCGGCGTGCAGGGCGAGCGGGCTGAACATCACCTCGTCGCCGGGCCGCAGCCGCACCGGGCCGAGGTCGATCTCCTGCTCGGTCCGGCGCATCAGGATCGACAACGCGTACATCCTCAGCACCTCGCTGACCACCTGACCGGTATAGACCAGTGCGGGCAGGTGGTCGAAGGTCACCTGACGCCCGCCCGGCACCTGGTCCACCTCGGCGAGCGCGTGGCCGACCAGCTGCTGGTCACCGTGGGCAGCGGCTGAAGTCCTTGCTGGCCGGGGAAAAAGCCCTCCTCGCCCGGTTCGGCGGCCCGGAGTTCGCGGTGCTGGTGGAGAACACGCCGGACACCCCGGACCCGGCGCGCTTGGTGCACGAGCTGCGCCAGGAGCTGGCCGAGCCGACCTATGTGGACGGTCACGGGCTGGCCCTGTCGGTCAGCGTCGGCGTGGTCAACCGGCCCACCCAGGACCACGAGGCCGCCGATCTGCTGCGCGAGTCCCACCAGGCACTGCGCCGGGCCAAGGCCAACGGGCACGGGCAATGGGCGCTGTCCCACCCCGAGCAGAACCGGCTGGACCGCGCGACCGACGCGCTGGCCGCGGTCATGCCGGGCGCCGTCGAGCAGGGGAAGTGCAGGTGCGGTACCGGCCGCTGGTGCGGCTGGCCGACGGCGCGGTGCACGGGGTGGAGGTGCTGCTCAGCTGGGCCCCGCCCGGGGTGGGCGCGCTGTCCGACCAGCGCTGCCGCCGCTTGGCCGAGACCACCGGACTGATGCTTCCGCTGGGCGAGTGGCTGCTGAGCACCGGCTGCCGGCAGGTGGGCTGGTGGCGGCAACGGCTGGACCGCGACCTGTGGCTGCTGCACAGTCTGAGCCCGCACCAGGCGGCCGACACGGACCTGCTCACCCGGGTGGTCGGCGTGCTGGAGGAGACGCGGTTCCCGGCCGAGCGGCTGCTGGTCGAGCTGCCCGTGCAGGCCCTGGCCGCCGACCTCGGCGAGACCAGGGACAACCTGCGGGCGCTGGCGGACCTGGGCGTGCGGCCGGTGATCAGCGTCCGCGGCCTGGGCGACGGCGCGCTGGCCGTGGTGGCCGACCTGCCGGTGCGCGGCGTGCGGCTGGACAACGGGCTGTTGGACGGTGGGCTGATGGACTCGCCGATGGCCGATCTGCTGCGGGAGTTGACGGGCTTGGCGGACCGGGTCGGCGCGGAAGTGATCGTGGACGGTCTGACCGCCGGGCGGGCGGGGTTCTGGCTGGCCGCCGGTGCCGAACTGGCGCTGGGTGACCACTACGGGGCGCCCTGCCGTCCGGACGAGCTGGCCGCCACTTTCGGCGACTCCGGTTGGCGGGCCCCCTAGTACTACAGCGGCAGTGAGGGATGTTTGTTGCGTTGTCGCTGGTAGTGGCTGTGGCGGGCGCGGGTTTGGTGGCGTCGTCGCCAGAGTGACCAGTGATC